>DATAZS010000492.1:0-3661 GCA_036271915.1 Polyangia bacterium | reverse complement strand
TCGGGTGGGCTCGACGTGCCCGCGCTGCTGAAGCTCGATCACGCGGGCATCACCGACGCCTGGACGACCTTCTTCGCGCTGCTGCGCGATCTCGCGACGGCGCCCATCCCGATCGCGGCGGCGCTCACGGGCCACAGCCCGGCGGGCGGGACGGTGCTCGCGCTCTTCGCCGATCACCGCGTGCTGGCCGAGGGGCCGTTCCTCGTGGGCCTCAACGAGGTGCGCGTGGGTCTGCCCGTGCCCGCGTTGCTGCTGCGCGCGCTCGCGTTCCTCGTCGGCGAACGCCACGCGGCGCGCCTCGCCGTGAACGGGCTCTTGATCGCGCCCGAGGAGGCGCTCCGCGTCGGTCTCGTCGACGAGGTCGCGCCCCCCGACGAAGTCGTGCCGCGCGCGATCGCGTGGGCGCGCGATCTGCTCGAGCGTCCGCGCGCCGCCATGACGGAGACGCGCGCGCGCGTGCGGCGCCCGCTCGTCGACGCCTTCGACGCGCTCGACGCGCCCGCGATCGACGCCGTCGTCGATCAATGGTTCTCGGCCGAGGCGCAAGCGACGCTGCAGGGACTCGCCGCGCGCCTGTCGAAGCGCTGAGCTTCAGCGAAAATCGGTGAGGCTGCGCCGCGTGACGCCGCGAGGGGCGTCGCGCGCTTGCTGACACTCGACGCACAGCTCGGCGTAGGGCATGAGCTCGATGCGCTTCGGCGAGATCGGCTCTTCGCACTCGACGCACAAGCCGAACGATTCGGCGTCGGCCTCGAGGCGCGCGAGCGCCTTCGTGACGAGCCGCATGACGACGGTGCGCGACTTGTTGCGGCTCGACGCGATCGTCTGGCTCATCTCGGTAAGCGGCTGCGCGTCCTCGTCGGTGCCGACGGCCGCGGCGTCGGTGCGGCCGGGCTCGATCTCGATGTCGCCGTCGCGCACGAGCTCGTCGCGTAGCTCGAGCAGCTTTTGCCGGTGGCGCGCGCGTGCCGCGGACGTCATGACGGCCAGTCTAGCCGAGCGGGGCCGTGGCGGAAGCCCCGCCGGCGGGTGTATTGTCGTGCTGGATGATGACGCGTCTTTGGGTCATTTCGGGGGTTGTGGGCGTCGTCGGCGCGTTCGGCGCGGGGAGCGGCTGCGGCTCGGGGAGCGCCACGACGACGTCGGGAACGGCGGGAGACCACGGCCACGCCGGCGCTTCGGGCACGGCCGGTGACGGCATGGCTGGTACCTCTGGGACGGCCGGTGGCGGCGCAGCCGGCGCTTCGGGAACGGCGGGTGGCAGCGCGACCGGCGCTTCGGGAACGGCGGGTGGCGGGACGGCCGGCGCTTCGAGCACGGCCGGCGCGAGCGGCGCCGCTGGAGCGAGCGGCACGGCGGGCGCGAGTACGGGCGCCAGCGGCGCGCCGACACTCGACGGCTGCTCGATCTTCCCGCCGACCGACGTGTGGAACACCGACGTGTCTCGCCTCTCCATCGACGCGACGTGGACGACGCGCCTGCAAACGCTCGTCGGCGCCGTCAAGGTGCACCCCGACTTCGGCACGACGTCGGGCATTCCCATCAACGTCGTGCCCGCCTCGCAGCCCGCCGTGCCGATCGTCTTTGACGGATATCCCCAGGAGAGCGATCCCGGCCCCTACCCGTTCCCGCCGCCCGCTTCGATCCTGATCGAGGGCGGCTCGGGGACGGCGTGCGACGGCGACTGCCACGCCCTCGTCGTGCAGCAGGGCGCTTGCATGCTGTACGAAGGGTACGGCTGCACGAGCTACGCGAACGGCGCCTACCACTGCGCGAACGGCGCGAAGTGGGATCTGAAGAAGCTCAGCGAGGGTCAGCGCCCCGTGGGCTGGACATCCGCCGACGCCGCCGGCCTCGCCGTCATGCCCGGCATCCTGCGCCACGCCGAGGCGATGGCGGGTCCGCTGCGACACGCCGTGCGCTTCACGGTGAGCTGCACGCAGGACAAGTACGTCGCGCCCGCGACGCACGCGGCGATTCCCACCAACAAGATCTGCGACCCCGACCACCCGAACCCGATGATGCCGCCCATGGGCCTGCGCGTGCGGCTCAAGAGCAGCTATCCCGTCGCGGGCGCTCCCATCATCCAGAACATCATCGTCGGGTTGCAGAAGTACGGGATGATCCTGGCCGACAACGGCAGCGACTTCTTCTTTCAGGGCGATCCCGATCCGGGCTGGACCGACGACATCCTCGATCAGCTCAAGGCAATTCCGGCGAGCGCGTTCGAGGTCGTCGACGCGTCGCCGTTGCCGCCGTAGCGCGCGACGCTATTTGTCTCTATTTGTCGTACGGCGGCAGCGCGAACATCAGGTTGCAGTACAGCGGCGGTATGCCGGCGCAGAACTCCGTGTGGCCCTGACCGTCGACGGAGATGCGGTGCGAGCCCATGAGCGGCGGCATCCCGAGCGCGCCGCCGACCGTCGTGTGCACGACCTCGCCGATATAGCCGAGCGTCATCGTCGTCGTCGTGTAGTGGCTCGGGTAACCGTTGTCGGTCGGTGCGGGCTCGTCCTGCGAGCCCCACATCGCCCACATGCGCTCGACGGGCGTCGCCGACGGCGTCTTGAGCCACGTCGCGTTCGGGAAGCCCTCCGCCTGCGGCCCCGAGACTGAGACGCCGAGCCCGAGGCGCACGTAGCGCGCGATGACCGCGAGGTGCGAGGCGCCGTACGAGTAGCCGATGAAGCAGCCGTCGGACCAGCGCATGGTCCCGTCCTGGTTGAGGTACCAGCCCCAATCGGCGCCCGGATCGGCGGTCACGAGATATTGAATGCCCTTGATCACGCGCCCCTCGATGCTGTCGAAGCGCTGCGTGTTGGCGTTCGCGGGCGTGCGGCCCTTGCCGTCGAACTGGTTCATGCGCGTGTTGCCAGGCTCGTCCGGGTTCGTCGTGCCGTTCGGCGCCATCTGGAGGTCGTTCGAGTAGGAGACCTGGAAGACGTGATAGCCCTGGCCGGCCGCCCAGTCGCCGATGCCCTGCCCCGGGCCGTTGCCGATGCCCGGCAGCACGACGCACAGCTTTTTCTTGAGAGGCTTCGTCGCGTCGACCTCGGCGATCTGGTTGTCGGCGGGGTGGCTCGCGCCGTCCATCGCCATGGCGTTCGTGGGATCGGCCATCTTCGGCGTGAAGCGCACGTTGTGGCGCATGTTGTCGGAGGGCATCATGTCGCGCCACGCGGGCGTGTCGCCGCTGGCCGTCGTGCCCGCGTCGCTCGTCGCGCCCGCGCTGCCCGTCGTACCCGACGCCGCGGCGGTGCCGGTCGCGCCCGCGCTGCCGACGGCGCCCGCGCTGCCCGTCGCGCCGGCGCCGCCGACGGCGCCCGCGCTGCCCGTCGCGCCGGCGCCGCCGGACACGCCCGCCGAACCGGCGATCACGCCGGCCGTTCCGGACGCGCCAGCCGTCGCGCTCGATGACGCTCCGGCCGTGCCGGTGTTCGCGCCACCCGTCGACGTACCGCAGGCCGAAGCGAACAGGAGACCGAGCGCGGCCGCCAACCTCGTCGTAGTGAAATTCTGTTTGATCACGAGCGACTCCTTGAGGGGGATGCCTCGAACCCTATCCCGCGCCGTCGACGCGACCGGGGCGTCGGCGGGAAGGTCGATGCACACCGCGAATAAGTCGACATCGCGCGGCGAAACAGGCAGATCCTGAACCATG
>DATAZS010000491.1:0-2046 GCA_036271915.1 Polyangia bacterium | reverse complement strand
TTTGGCGGCAATGCGGCTCGAGAGCGCTCGCGCTGGACTCGCAACATCTTGACTACGTTGACCACGTTCATGCCTTTAATACGGGGCACGGTTTAATCTTATCAGGTCGGGACTGGTGTCGCCAGCGCCGACTGCGCGGCCCCGATCCTTGGCGCACTGTTTGTCGCCCACTTCGCGCTTAGGCTCTCGTCATGTTTCTCACCAAGGATCACCTCTGGCAGCGGCGGATCGTCATCGGCTGGTCGCTGTTCGCCGGCCTGGCCGTGCTCTGGGACTTCTCGTGGAGCTTCGTGTTCCGGCAATTGACGAATGTCGGTAACGCCCACGATTGGCGCATCGTTTGGGTCGTCTACGGCAAGGTCGACAATCGTTTTCTGCAGGGAGACCACTATCTCGTCGTCATCGAGTGCCTGACCGGCGTGGCATCCGTGCTCTGCTTCTATGTGGTGTACCAGCTGTGCTACGGCAGGCGTGAACGAGCGCTGGTCGCGCTCTTCGCGACGTCACTCATCGAAATGTACGGAACGGTAATGTATTTCGGTAGCGAGGCGCTCAACCATTGGTCGAACATCGACACGTCCAGTTTCGTCGATACTTGGCTGCTCTTCGCCGGATTGAACTCGCTTTGGCTGCTGTTTCCCGGCTGGTGTGTCTACGAGGTCGCCGTCGATCTTTCCGGGCCTCGCCCACGCGAAGAGCCCGCGCTCGACGCGCGCTCGTCGTCGTTCGCTTGCCAGCCGGCGCGGTGAGCTGCGCCTCGTGTCAGCGTTTCGGCTTCGTCTGCTGAGCCGATTACGCTTTCCAATGCCGGTTTTCGACCACTCGCAAATGGATTGGGGCGCGCGGCGCCATGGTGATGTTCTTGAGGGCGCGAGCCGGAGTACGCGCGGGCCGCGTCTCCAGTCGCAGCGAGGCGAGAATCGTTCCGACGACGATTCGCATCTGATACGCGCCGAACGCCGCGCCGATGCAGCGGCGAACGCCGCCGCCGAACGGCGCATACTCGAAGGGCCCATATTGCCGCGTCAAAAACCGGGCCGGGTCGAAACGCGATGGCTCCGACCACACTTCGCTATTGGTGTGCAGCAGCGTTGTCGCGACTGCGACATTTTGTCCAGGCGTGACCGCGACGCCGCGCAACGAGAACGGCTGCAAGCAGCGCCGCGGAATGACGGGCACGATCGGATGTAATCGCAGCGCTTCGTTACAGACGGCACCGAGATACGGCAGCTGCGCCAGCTGCTCGGGCGCGGGGCTCGAACCGAGCGCGTCGAGCTCCGCCAGCAGCGTCGCGAGCACGGACGGCGAGCGCTGCACATGGAACAGGGTCCAGGCGAGGGCAGTGGTCGTCGTATCGTGGCCGCCCACGATGAGCGTGCGCAGCTCGTCGATGAGCTCGTCTTCGCTGAGCGCCGAGCCGTCTTCGTAGCGCGCGTCCATGAGCAGGCTGAGGATATCCTCGCGTCCCGCGGTGCCCGTTTGGCGGCGGGCGGCGATCTCCTGCCGGAACAGCGCGCAGACGGCTTCGCGCGCGTCGACGAGACGGTCCCATGGGCCGAGACCGCCGAGGCCGCGGCGCAAGAACGGGAGGATCAAGAGCGCGGGCGTGTACGCGGACAGCATGGTCGAGATCGCCGTCGTAAACCGCGCGCTCTTCTCCTCGCCTTCGACGCCGAGCACGGCCCGCATGATCACGTGCAGCGTGATCCGCCGCATGGCGTCCTGGAGGTTCACGCCGCGGGAAGGCCGCCAGGTGGCCAGCTCCGCGAGCGCCGTGTCGCGAATGATCGTGCCGTAGGCGCGCATGCGCTCGCCGTGAAACGACGGCGTCATCAAGCGGCGCTCGCGGCGGTGCTTCTCGCCGGCGAGCAGGAGGAGCGAATGTCGGCCGAGGAGCGGCTCTACTGGATTGGGCGAGACCGGCTCGAAGACGTCCATCGGCGCCGAGAAGATGGCGCGCGCGCCCTCGGGATGGCCCGTCACCAAGATCGGCCCGAGCGACGGCAGCTCGACGACGAACGGATCGCCGCGGCGCGCCCGGCAACC
>DATAZS010000490.1:0-3723 GCA_036271915.1 Polyangia bacterium | reverse complement strand
GTGACGGGAGGCATCTGCGTCGCCGTGCCCATGGGCGCAGTCGCGAAGGCGATGTAGCGGCCGTCGGGCGACCACGTCGGGTAGAAGTTAAAGTCCGTGCCCGTGGGCACGAGGATCTGCTCGGGGCCGAACTGGCCGCCGTTGTAGGGCAGCGTCGCGATCGCGCCCGTGCGCACGGCCCAGTCGGAGTCACCCGCGGACGACAGCGTGACGGCGATCGTCTGATCGTCGGGCGACCACTCGGGGTGGAAGGCGTGCTGCGTGGTGCCGAGCTGCGTCTCGTTGACCTCGAAGAGCTGCCTGCCCGTGTGCGCGTCGCGCAGCAGCAGCCGGCCCGAGTACGCGACGAGCACGCGCGTGCCGTCGTGGTTGAGCGCGGGCGTGCCGCTGTCGTGCGTCGCCGCGGGCGCGAACAGCGCCGTCTCGGCGTCGGCCGTCGTCGCGACGCGCAGCACGGCCGTGCCCGTGTCGCCCTGGTCGAACGCGATCGTCGAGCCGTCGCGGCTCACGGCGTGGCAGCCGCCGCACGTCGCCGGGTTGGTCGCGGACTTCGGCGTGATGAACGGATCGGCGGCGCGCGCGCCGAAGAGCAGGCGCACCGTGCCCGTGACGCTGCTGGACCAGTAGTAGAGGCCGCCCGTCACGTCGCTGGGCGAGAACGAGATCGTCATCGGATCCGACGTCGCGACGACGCCCGGGTGCGTGGGATCGACGCCCGCGATGTCGATCGTCACCGCCTCGCCGCGCGCCGTCGTCGCGGCGTCGATCCAGGCGCCTGGCGGCATGGCGTAGACGCACTGGCTCGTCGTCGACGCGCCCATCGTGCTCGCGTGACACGGCACGAAGAACTCGAAGACGTCGCCGTCAGCGCGTTGGAGTCGGATGCGGAACAGCGTCTGCGCAGCGGCCGGGGCGCGCCGCCACTGGAACGTGATGTCCGCGAGGTTGATCGGGTGCACCGACCCCGCGAGCGGGTAGACGATCACCGGCTTCGCCGTCGGATCCGGGTTCGACGTACCTGAAAACTGCCCCGACACCGGAGACGAGGGCGACAATGCGGGATCCTGGAAGCACCGGAACGCCGTGGGATCGCATGCGCTCCACTCGGGCTTGATCGAAGGGATCTGATTGCCCGTGAGCACTCCCGTCGTCGGGCCGCCGTCCACTGTCCCCGTCGTCCCGCTCGAGCCGTTGCTGCCGCTCGTCCCGCTCGAGCCGTTGCTGCCGCTCGTCCCGCTGCTGCCGCTGCTGCCGCTCGTCCCGCTGCCGCCGCTCGCGCCCGAGCCCAACAGCGTCGCCGGCGCCACGCTGCCGAGCGGTTGGCGGAGCGGGCTGCACCCCAAGGCGCCCGCGAGCATCGCTACCTTGAGAATCGCGCTTCGCATCGACCAACCCGAAGGGTTCCCGGAGCATGTCCCGCGGGGCACGACCGAGCCACCTGAGGGTCGACTTTACCTTCACGGAGCCGCCTTGTCTCCCAGCAGGCGCGCGGCGTCCCGCGCGTGGCGGCCGCGCGGGTTTTGCGCGAGGTAGCCGCGCAGCGCCGACGAAGCGCCGTCGTCCCGCAAGGCATAGAGGCACGCGGCCTGTCCGAACGAGGCGTCGTCCGCGTCGTCGGAGCTGGCCTTCGAGCTCGGCACGGCGCGATAGAAGTCGAGCGCCGCCCGGCAGTTGTCGCGGCCGCGGTAGAGGTCGCCCACGACGCGCGCGACCTCGGCGCGCCGCTCGCTGTGCGGGTAGCGCTTGAGGAAGCCGAGCGCCTCGCTGAGCGTGCGGGAGCCATCGGCCGGGTTCTGCGAGGTCTCGAGCGTGTCGATGACCGAGAGATCGGCCTCGGCGCGCAGCAGGCCGTTCGGGTAGCGCGAGCGGTAACGATCCCACGCGGCGACGGCCTTCGCGGACTGCTTGAGCTGATCGTGGTAGATGCCGCCGATCTCGTAGAGCGCGTTCTCGGCGGCGGGGCCGCTGCGTGAGGCGAGCTGCTCGTAGATCGCGAGGGCGCGCCGCGGATCGGCGGCGGCGCGCGCGGCGCGCGCGGCGGCGAGATCCTCTCGGTCCTGCTGGTTGTCCTCGGCGGTCGCGCCTGGCGCGAGCGCGGGCGCCTTGCCCGGCGCGGCGTGCGAGACGCCCGCGCGTCGCGCGTCGTGCGCGGCGGCGTCGCTCGACCACGTCTCGCCCGACCCGATGCGAACGACGTGCGAGCCGTTCCAGATCTCGGCCTCGCCGTCCTCGACGGCGATCGTGACCGACTGCGCCTGCGCCTTGACGACGAAGCGCGCGCCCGCGACGACGACGCGGTACGAGGCGACGCGCACGGAGAACTTCTGGGCGTCGGCGGTATTGGCCGTGGTCGCGACCGAGAAGCGGACCTCGCCGTGCCGAAGCTCGGGACGCCCTTGCGCGTCGACGGCGACGAGCGTGCGCGGCCCGATCTCGGCGCGGCCGCCGCGCGGCAGCACGCGGACCATGCGCTCACCGGCGCCCGTCTCGACGATCGCCCCCGCAGGCGCGGTCACGGCCAGCGCGTCTACGAGGGGCGCCGCCACGGACGCGGCGATCGTGCGCGCGCCGTCGCGCGCTCCCGCGGGCGTCGTCAGGGAGACGCGCTGAACCACGACGACGGCGACGACCGTCGCGAGCGAAGCCACGAACGCGCCACGCGCGAACGCCCGCCGCGTCGCGCGGTGCGTGCGCGCCGGATCCGAGACACGCGCCCAAACCCGACGCTGCATCAGCTCCGAGTGAGCGAAGCGCTCGCTCTCGTCGAGCCCCTGGCGCAGCGCGATCTGCGCCGGGTCTTCCGCGTCGTCCAACCACCTCAGGTCACTCATTTCACGGCCTCTTTGGCAATCTTCTCTAGGTCGGTGCGGGCGCGGTGGAGCCGCGTCCAGACCGTGTTCTCGGCGCAGTCGGAGATGCGCGCAATCTCGTTCACGGGCAAACCTTCGATCTCGTAGAGCACGAGCGCGAGCCGGCGCTCGGGCGCGAGCCGGTCGAGGAGCTGGCGCAGGTAGTGGCGACGGCCCGCCTCGCTCTCCGACCAATCGGCGCGCGGCATCTCGCGCTTGTCGCGCGCGAAGAGCTCGGTGAAGCTGCGCACGAGGCGTCGCCTTCGCGCGAAGCGGATCGCCTCGCGCGTCGCGAGCCGGTAGATCCACGTCGACAATCGCGCCTCACCGCGAAAGCGCGCCAAATTCTTGTAGATGATGACGAAGATCTCCTGGCAGATGTCGTCCGCCTCGGAGTCGATGATGCCGAGCGAAGCGACGAGCCGCTCGACGTCGGGGAAGTGCTTGTCGTAGAGCGCGCGCCACGCCGTCGTGTCGCCCTCGACGCAGCGTCGCACCATGTCGCGCTCGCGCACCTCGAGCCCCGACCGATTGAGGTCGGTGGGCGTTCGTTCGAGGCCCTCGCGCTTCACCATACAGTCACATTAGAGGATGGCCGGACCGTCAGTTCTTCCCGAGAAATACACCGAAATCGACGCCCAAGCGCGTGTAGACGCGAGGTGTCATGAAGGCGTTCGTCGCTTGCCCAGAGGCGCTCGTGATTTCGAACTCCTCGGGCCTTACGTCCAAGCCCTGGAAGGCGTGGGCGTCGATCCAGATGCGTCGCGTCAGCGTCACGAGCACCGTCGCTCCGGCCTCCACGGTGGGCTCGACGGCGGCGGATCGTCGCGTCTTGTCGATGCCCTGCGTCTGAGCCAGCACGACGTCGAGGCCG
>DATAZS010000489.1:0-5137 GCA_036271915.1 Polyangia bacterium | reverse complement strand
CCGTGCGCGGCAAGCGGCACGGCGAGACCTGGTTCAAGCGCGCGACGGCCGCCGCGTTCTACCGCCTGCTGCGTGTCATGCTGGGCGGCATCTCGATCCCCGTCGACGCGGGCGACTTCCGCCTCATGAGCCGGCCCGTCGTGCTCACGCTGCGCGCGCTGCGCGAGCAGCACCGCTTCGTGCGCGGCATGGTGGCGTGGGTCGGGTTCAAGCAGGTCGCCGTCACCTACGAGCGCCCGGCGCGCTTCGCGGGCGAGACGAAGTACCCGCTGAAGAAGATGATTCGCTTCGCGATCGACGGCATCACGTCGTTCTCGACGGTGCCGCTGCGCATGGCGACGTGGCTCGGCGTCGCCGCGGGCGTCATCGCCGTCGGCGTCGCCGTGTGGGCGTTCATCGAGCGGATCCTCGGGCACGTCGTCCAGGGGTGGACGACGATCATGATCGCCGTGTCCTTCGGCACCTGCGCGCAGCTGCTCATGATCGGCATCCTCGGCGAGTACGTCGGGCGCATCTACGAAGAGGTCAAGCGCCGGCCGCTCTACATCATCGGCGAAGAGCTGAACCTCGCGGCGCCGTCGGCCGCGACGTCCCAGCTGCCGCCTCCCGTTTAGGGCCGGCCCGCGGCTTGCGCCTGTTTCGTCCCGGGTGCTAGCTTGCCGTCGTTTTGATGTCTGGAGACGATCCTTCGCGGCCGTCCGAGCCGGGGGCGACGCCTCCCGCGCCGCCCACTGAAGCCGCGCGCCTCGAGGTCGCGGAGGTGCCGGGCGACGCCTCGACGACGGACGACGTCGACGACGCGCTCGCCGAGGGGGCCTGGGCACCGCTCGCATCGCCCATCGAGGAAGACGACGCATGGCAGCCGCTCGCGCGGCCCTCGGATCCGCCGCCGCCCGTCGCCGGCCGTCGGCGTCGCGCGCCACGCCCGCTGCCCCGCGCGCTCGGCGCGGGCGAAGAGGTCGCGCCGCTCACCTACGTCGCGCGGGGCCTCGGCCTGCTCTTCGCGATCGGCCTGTCGCTGGGGCTCATGGTCTGGGAGCTGCGCGACGAGCCGCGCCTCCTGAGCTACGTGCAGGCGAACGTCCTGCCGGCGCGCGGGCGCAACTTCTTGCTCGCCGACATGTTCGGCACGGGCGTCGCGATCTGCGCGCTCGCGCTGCTCGTGCTGGTCGTGAAGCGGCGCACGTACGCGAAGACGGCGCGACGCGTGTGCGACGTCGCCTGGCGCCTCGCGCCGCTCGCACTCGTTGGCTTCGTGCCGCTGCTCGTGAGCTGGGAGCTGTGGGTCGGGCGTGAGCTCACGTTCCTCATGCTCGCCACGATCTTCGGCCTCGGCCTGCAGGGGCTCGGCCGCGCCGCCTTCTCGTCGCCGCCACTCGGCCTCTTCGGTCGCTGGACCACAGGCCTGCGCGCCCGGGGACGCCGTTTCGCCGCGCGGCACCCGCGCCTCACCACCGGGCTCCCACTCGGCCTCGTCGTCTTCGGCGCCGCCGCCTACGCCATCTACTTCGGCGCCGTCACGATCATCAGCCACCACGACCTGCGCACGTCGTCGTTCGACCTCGGCCTCGAGGAGAACATCCTTTGGAACGCGCTGCACGGCAGCCGTCCCTTCTTCAAGTCGTCGCCACTCGGCGGGCCGACGATGACCCACTTCGGCAACCACGCGACGTTCATCTCGTACCCGCTCGCGCTCGTGTACGCGATCTGCCAGCGCGCCGAGACGTTGCTCGTCATCCAGGCCGTGCTCGTGGGCGGCGCCGCGTTGCCGCTGTTCTTCTACGCCCGTCGGCACGTCGGCGCGTGGACGGCGTGCCTGCTCGCGTATGTGTACCTGCTGTACCCGCCCGTGCACGGCGCCAACCTCTACGACTTCCACTACCTGTCCATCGGCGTCTTCTTCCTGTGGCTCAGCCTCTACGCGCTCGACAACCGACGCCCCTTCCTGACCGTCTTCGCCGTGCTGTGCACGCTGGCGATCCGGGAGGACGTCGCCGCCGGCCTCACGATCGTGGGCGCTTACCTGCTGCTCACCGGCCAGCGGCCGCGCGCCGGGCTCGTCGTCGCCTCGATCGCGCTCGTCTTCTTCGCCGTCGTGAAGCTGGTCGCCATGCCGCGCGCGATCGGCGGTGCGTCGTCGTTCCTCTTCATCTTCAGGGACCTCGTGCCCGCGGGGGAAGACTCGTTCGGCGGCGTGCTCAAGACCGTGTTCGGCAACCCCGGCTACACGCTGCACACGCTGATCGAGCGCGACAAGCTCTACTACCTCCTGCAGATCTTCACGCCGCTCGCGTTCCTGCCTCTGCGCCGCCCCGTCGGGTTGCTCTGCTGCATGCTGGGCTTCCTGTTCACGTTGCTGTCGACAGGCTACGCGCCGTTCATCCAGACGTCGTTCCAGTACACGGCGAACTGGACGACGTATTTGTTCATGGCGATGGTCGGCAACCTCGTCTGGGTCTCGCGGCCGCTCGCCCCGGGGGACGTCAAAGGTCCGGCGCGGCGCAAGGCGTGGCTGTTGACACTCATCGTGTCGACGCTCATCGGCAGCTACGAGTTCGGCGCCGTGTTCCAGCGCCACACGATCCGCGGCGGCTTCGGCCCGTACACCTTCGGCACGAGCCCCACGGACCTCGAGCACCGCAAGGCCATCCACGTGATCCTCGGCGAGATCCCGCCCAACGCCAAGATCGTCGCCTCGGAGCAACTCGTCCCGCAGGTCTCGAACCGCGCCGACGCCTACACGCTGCGCGTCGGCACGTACGACGCCGAGTACCTGTTGTTCAGTTTGCCCATCTACGGCGACGAGCAACGGAACGCGTTCCCGCTGCTGCAGAGCAACCAGTTCGGCGTCGTCGACGTGCAGGAGCCGTACGTGCTCGCGCGTCGGGGCGCGCCGACGTCGCGCAACGCGGCCGTCATCGCGCGCATGCACTGACGCCGAAGACTATCGCGCGCGCGTGCGCCACTTCCACGCGTGCTCGACCATGACGTCGAGCGCGGCGTGGCGCGGGCGCCAACCGAGCAGCGCCTGGATGCGGCGCGGATCGGCGACGAGCTCGGGCGAGTCGCCCGCGCGGCGCGCGACCTCGCGGCGCGCGACGGGCCGCCCGCCGATGCGCTCGACCGACGTGATGACCTCGCGCACGGAGTGTCCCGTGCCCGTGCCCACGTTGGCGGCGAAGCTCGCGCCGCCGCCCGCGAGGTGCCGAAGCGCGAGCACGTGCGCGTCGGCGAGATCGGCGACGTGGACGTAGTCGCGGATGGCCGTGCCGTCGGGCGTCGGATAGTCGGTGCCGAAGAGCGACAGCGCGGGACCGCCCAGCGCCGCCTCGATCGCGAGCGGGATGAGGTGGCTCTCGGCGTCGTGATTCTCGCCGAGCTCGCCGCCCGGATCGGCGCCCGCGGCGTTGAAATAGCGCAGCGCCGCCCAGCGCAGGCCGTAGGCGTCGCCGTACCAGCGCAGCATGCGCTCGACGAAGGCCTTCGAGTCGCCGTAGGGGCTCAGCGGATCGATGGGGTGATCCTCGTCGAGCGGCACACGCACGGGCGCGCCGTAGACCGCGGCGCTCGACGAGAACACGACGTCGCGCACGCCGCGCTCGACGAGCACGTCGAGCAGATCGAGCGTCGCGACGACGTTGTTCTGAAAGTACTTGCGCGGATCGCGCACCGACTCGCCGACCTGGATGAAGCCCGCGAAGTGGATCACGGACGTCACGCCGTGCGCGTCGATGACGTGCGCGAGCGCCGCGCGATCGGCGAGCTCGCCCTGCTCGAACGCGCCCCAGCGCAGCGCCCAGCGGTGCCCCGACGACAAGTTGTCGAACACGACGGGCTGCAGGCCGGCGGCCGCGACGTGCTTCGCCGTCTGGCTGCCGATGAACCCGGCGCCTCCGACAATGAGAACTGACACGCGAGCTTTATATCAGAGCCGCGTTACGGGAAGCGCGGGTGCGGCAGCTCGGGCGGCTGCAGCTGCGCGTTGAACAGGCGCGACATCCGCATCGTCGACGAGATGGGCGCGACGCGCGTGAGCAGGTGCGCGCGCCACGCGGCGTATGTCGCGAGGCCCATGCCGCTCATGAGCGCCGCCGCCGTGCCGAGCGCCCACGGCAGCAGCACGGGGCCGAGGCTCTTCGTCTCGACGGTGACCGTCGCGTCGAGCAGCTCGGGGCCGCGCGACGTGCCGCGCAGCGGCCCCGCGCCCACGGCGGCGTCGAGATCGCTGAGCACACCCTCGGCCGCGAGCGCCTCGCCGGCGCGAATCAAGGTCTCTTCGACGGACAGCGGCCCCGCGAGGCCGAAGTAGAGCGCCGCCGCCTCGGCACCCGGCGTGCCCTCGCGGTGGAGCACGGGCGGCGCCTGGATGCTCGCGCCGTCGGGCGCGATGCGCACGCGCACGTCACCGGCGCCGTTCCCGCCGCGTCCCCAGCGCAGCTCGAAGGCCTCCTCGGACGCGATCTCGTGCACGAGCTGCGAGCGATCGGTGAGCCGCTGCGCGATGCGCACGCGCCAGTACACGCACGCGTGACCAGAAACCGGCGAGCGCAGCAGACCGGCGCCCACCGAGGCGAGCGCGTCGAAGCTCACGGGAACGAGGGCCAGGGCGCGCGTGTCGTCGGTCATGCGTCTCTTCGTTGGTCCTGGGTCCTAGGTCCTGGTCGCTCTAATCAATCTCGGTTGGGTCGTCCTTGTCCTTGACCGCAGCGGTGACGGCAGCTCCGGGCTCGGCCGCGTACTCCTCAAGCTTGCGATATAGAGTCTTGCGGTCAAGGCCCAGGCGCTGCGCCGCGCGCGTCTTGTTGCCGCCCTCCGCCGTCAACACGCGTTGGATGAACTCGCGCTCGACCTCGGCCAGCGTGAGGCCGCGCGCGAGCGCCGTCTGCAGCGCGTCCGGCTCGCCCGCGCGCCGCTCGCGCACGGCCGACGGCAGGTCCTCGACGCCGATGACGCCGCCCTCGCACAGCGCGACGGCGCGCTCGATCGTGTTCTCCAGCTCGCGCACGTTGCCGGGCCATGGGTGCGCGAGCAGCGCCTTCTTCGCCGACTCGTGCAGACCGCGCACCTCTTTGCCCGCGCGCGCCGACGCCGCCGCGAGGAAGTGCTCGGCCAGCGTCATCAGATCCTCGACGCGCTC
>DATAZS010000488.1:0-17871 GCA_036271915.1 Polyangia bacterium | reverse complement strand
GGTCGATCGAGAACAGCAGCTGGCCCTGCTTGACGGTCGCGCCGTCCTTGTACTTCTGCGCCTGCAGCACGCCGTGCACGCGCGCGCGGATCTCGGCGTTGACGTAGCCGTCGAGGTTGCCGACGGCCTCGATCGACAGGTTGACGTCCTTGCGCGCGACGACGGCGATCGTGACGTGCGGCGTGGGCGCGGGGGGCTTGGCCTTCGTCTCGTCGCAGCCCGCGGCCACCGACAGGGCGCCGATCGTGACGAGCGCGAGGCGTTTCAGGTTCCGCGCGCGGCGCGCGACGTTCATGGACGGCACAATGGTTGACAACACAACGATTGCTTCTATCATGAATCCGTGTCCGAGCGAGAGCAAACGGCCTATCGGCTCGCGAAGCTGATCAAGAAGGCGCGCCGGCAGGTCTCGAACGCCGTCCGCGCCGAGCTCGAGCCCATCGGGGCGTCGATGCCCGTCGTGCAGCTCATGAAGCTCGTCATCTCGGGGGGCGATCTGAGCCAGCTCGAGTGCTCGCAAGAGATCGAGGTCGAGCCGGGCGCGCTCTGCCGTCTGCTGAGTGATCTCGAGGAGCAGAAGCTCGTGACGAGGCGCCGCGATCCCGAGGACAAACGCCGCGTCCTCGTCGCGGCGACGACGTCGGGATCGACGCTGCTCGCGCGGGCCCAGCCGCGCGTGCTCGCGGGCATCGACGGCATGTTCTCGCGCCTCACGCGCCCGGAGCAGGGTGAGCTGTGCCGGCTGCTCGAGAAGCTCACGGACACGGCGGCGGCGCCCAAGCGCCGCGGCGCCGTACGTAAACAGCGCGGCGCGAGCCGCAAGAGCGAGGAGCTCCGACCATGAGTGACGACACGCTTCGCATCGGGATCATCTTGGCGAGCACGCGGCAGGGCCGCCGCGGCGAGCGCTACGCGAAGTGGATCCACGAGGTCGCGGCGCAGCGCCCCGGCCTGTCTGTCGAGCTCGTTGATCTGAGGGACCATCGTTTGCCCGCCTACGATGCCGAGGCGCCGCCCTTGGTCGCGGAAAAGAGCTACGTCGATCCGGTGGCGCGCGGCTGGTCCGAGCTCATCGCGGGGCTCGACGGTTACATCTTCGTGACACCCGAGTACAACCACGGCTATCCGGGGCAGCTCAAGAACGCCATCGACCACGTGCAGGCGGGCTGGTGGTACAAGCCGGCCGCCTTCGTGAGCTACGGCGGCGCGTCGGCCGGCACGCGGGCCGTCGAGCAGCTGCGCGCGGTCGCCGCCGAGGTGCGCATGGTCTCCGTGCGCGGCGAGGTCAACCTGCGCCTCATGGGCCTGCAGACCGACGAGGCGGGCCGACCGACCGACCCGTACTACGCGAAGCAGGCGGCCGCGATGCTCGACCAGCTGCTGTGGTGGGGGCGCGTGACGAAGGACGGCCGCGCCAAGGTCGCGCCGCCGGTCTAGCGATGACGCTCGCGCTCTCGGTCCTCGACCTCGTCCCGCTCGGCGTGGGCGGCACGAGCGTCGATGCGCTCCGCGACGCCGGGACGCTCGCGCGCGCCGTCGACGGCCTCGGCTATACGCGCCTCTGGTACGCTGAGCACCACAACATGCCCGGCATCGCGACGACGACGCCGGAGATCCTCATCGCGCATGTGGGTCCGATGACGTCGCGTGTTCGTCTCGGCGCGGGCGGCGTCATGCTGCCCAACCACTCGGCGCTCAAGGTCGCCGAGTCGTACAAGCTGCTCGAGGCGCTGCACCCGGGGCGCATCGATCTCGGCATCGGGCGTGCGCCCGGCACCGACGGCGTGACGGCGCTCGCGTTACGCCGCGCGCGCCAGTCGCTGGGCGCGAACGACTTCCTCGATCAGCTCGACGAGCTCGTCGCGTGGGGCGGCGGCGCGTTTCCGCCGGGCCACCCGTTCGGCGCCGTGCGGGCCATGCCCGACGATCGGCGCCTGCCCGAGCTCTACCTGCTGGGCTCGAGCGACTACGGCGCGCGCGTCGCGGCCGAGCGCGGGCTCGGCTTCGCGTTCGCGGGGCACTTCAGCCAGGATCCGCCGCAGCTCGCGCTGCGCCTGTACCGCGAGGGCTTCACGCGCGGCGCGCTCGACAAGCCGCACGCCATCCTCGCGCTGTCCGTGTTCTGCGCCGACACGACGGCGGCGGCGCAGCGCATGGCCTCGTCGATGCGCCTCTCGTTCGCGCAGCTGCGCACGGGTCGACCCGGGCGGTTGCCCAGCCCCGAGCAGGCCATGGCGCACGTCCTCACGCCCGACGAGCGCGCTGTCTCGGAGCTGTACGCCCACCTCATGATCGTGGGGACTCCCGCCGAGGTGCGCGCGCGCATCGAGGCCGTCGTCGCCGAGACGGGCGCCGACGAAATCATGCTCGTCACGCACGCGTACGAGATCGCGGCGCGCGTGCGCTCGTACGAGCTCGTCGCGCAGGCGTTCGGCCTGCGCAAGGTGGATCAGTAACGGAACGTCCACAGCGCGTCGACGCCGCCGACGCCCGCGTCGCCGAAGACGCTCTCCAGCATCCAGCGCCGCGTGATGCGGTACTCGACGTGCGCCTCGTTCTCGTTCGTGTACTCGTTGGCGCCGAAGACATGCGCGTACGACAGGTAGACGCGATCGCTGATGTACTTGCCGACCTCGACGCGCGTGTCGGTGTCGCCCGTCGCGACGCCCTCGCCGTTGAGGGACTTCTCGTTCTCGACGCGCAAGACGTCGAGGCCCACCTCGGGCGCGAGCTGGTCGGCCAACCGGCTCAACACGGCCGTCGCGACCGCCGTCGTCGGGTCGAACGCCTTGCCGTTCGACGGCTGTCCGCCCGGCTGGCCCGTGAGGATGAGGCTCACGATCTGCGCTTGATCGTAGATGGGCGGCTCGCTCGTGAGGCGCAACGACGGCTTCTTCGGCGTGCCGCCGAGCTCGACGATGACGAGCGCGTCGGGATACTGCCGCTGAAGACGGATGTCGAGCGCGGGATTCAGGTCCGTGCCGCCGTCGAACGTCACGTCGCCGCGCACGAAGTCGAAGCGCTGATCCTGGATGTTGATGCGCCCGCGGACGATGTGGATGCCGCCCGCGATGGTCAAGCTCCCCATGTGCGGTCCCGACGTCGCGCGCCCGGCTTTGAGCGTGCTGTCGATCTCGAGATCGAGATCCTTGCCGCGCACGTAGATCGATCCCGTGCGCAGGTGCACGTCGACGGCGCGCTGAGGCTTGCGCGTCGCCGCGGCGTCGCGGCTGCGCTGCTCGGCGGCCTTCGCCGTGCTGTCGACGAAGCGGACGTCGTCGTGCGGGCCGATCTTCTGCAGCGAGCGCCCCGCGCCCGTGGGCGTCTTGGGCAGCCAGACGTCGGCGCGCGGGACCTCGACCTTGCCGTCGATGACGTCGCGCTTGAGCGCGGCCTCGAGCGCGAGATCGCCGTCGAGCCGCGCACCCGTCGCGCCGTCGGCCGCGACGAGGAAGCGGTGCGCGTGCGCCTTGAACACGGCGTGCTTCACGGCGAGCCCGTCGAGCGTCGCCCAGCCCGTGCCCGAGAGCGTGCCGTCGCCCGAGCGCATCTCGAGCCGCGTCAGATCGGCGCGCCCGGGCGCGAGCGTCGCGGCGACGCGGATGTCGTGGAACGTCGGCTGGCCGATGACGCCGACGCGACCCTTCTCGATCGTGAGCGAGGCGTTGACGTCGGGCGCGCGCAGCGGCCCCGACGCGCGCGCCGTGAGCTGCGCCGTCCCGCCCGTCTCGCGCAGCGTGGGCACGAGCAGGCGCACGAAGCCGAGATCGAGATCGTGCGCCGTCGCCGACGCCGTGAGGCGATCACCGCGCGCGTGATCGAGGTGCGCCTTCGCCGTGAGCGCGCCGCCCGCCGTCTCGGCGAGCGTGAACGTCGCGTCAGCGCGCGCCGCGTCTCCGTCGGCGTGCAGGGACACGTCCCTGAACGTCACGGCGTCGGCCTTGGCGTTCGCGACCTGCACGTCGATCTTGCCCGTGGGCCGCGCGATCGTGCCGTCGAGGTCGGCGTGCGCCGTGAGCGCGCCGCTCAATCCTTTCATCTCGTCGACGAAGTCGGTGAGCGAGGCGAGCTGGAAGCGGGGGACGTCGATGCTGGCGTGCATGGGCGCCTCGAGCAGATCGGCGCCCGCGATGAGCCGGCCCAGATCGATGCGCGCGCGCGCGTCGATGTCGAGGACGCCCGCGTTGCGGATGAGCACCGAGCCGCGAAGGCGCGTCGCGCCGGGCGCCGTGTCGAGCGTGAGCGAGCCGCCGAGGCCCGGCACCGTCTTGAGCGTCGAGTCGCGGCCGAGGCCGTGGATGTTGCGGTACGTGACGTCGCGCAGGTCGAAGCGGCCCTTGGCGTCGGGGTGCTCGATGTCTCCCGTGAGGTCGAGCGCGAGGCTCGCGACGCCGCCCGTGATGCCCTGGCGCGCGAGCGCCTTGTCGATGATCGGCAGCTCGCCGAGGCGCAATGACCGAGCGTCGAGGTGTACGGCGACGTCGCCGGTCTTCGCGAGACGCGGCGGTCCACGGCGCGGCACGACGAGGGGGATCGCGGCGTCGACGTCGAGACGCGCGTCGGTCTGCGGCAAGCGCGCCGCGAGCTTCACCGTCGCGCGCCGGCTCGTGAGATCGAGCGCGACGTCGGCGTCGACGGGCGGCAATCCCTCCAAAGCGGCGTGTCGAAGCGTGAGGTGGCCGGCGGCGAGCGGCGCGCGCTCCGCGGGCGAGAGGCGATACGTTCCGTCAGTCGTCGCGTTGCCCGTGAAAAGGAACCCCTGGCCGCGGATCGTCGTCGCGTCCCACCGCACGAGGCGGCCCGGCTCGAAACGAATCCGCGTCGGATGCTGCAGCGTCACGATCTGACGATAGCGGCGCGTCGCGAAGTCCAGCGAGAAGGCGTCGAGGCCGACGTCGACGAGCTCGCTCGTCGCGCGACCGTGCGCGCGCAGGCCGCCGCGCACGCGCGGGCCCACGACGTCGGCGTCGACGCGCAGCGCGCCCGCGTCGTCGGCGAGGACGAGCGTCGCCCGATCGAGCCGCGGCGCCGCGTTCGACAGCGCGATCGCGCGCGCGGCGACGCGGACGTGGGCATGCGGCGTCGTCGGCGGTCCCGTGAGCGTGCCCACGATCGACAGCGCGCCCACGCGCGCGTCGTCGACGCGCAACGCCTTGACGTCACCGTCGATGCGCGCCGTGAGGGCGGGCCACGTGCCGCTCGCGTGGACGGCCAGCCGGCCCGTGCCACGCACGCGCGTCGGTACCTCCGGCAGCGGACCCTCGAGCGTGACGCCCACGTCTGCGCCGTCGATTCCCGCGCCGTCGCCGCGCCCGTTGCCGACGAGCGTGATGCCGGGCGCCTTGGCCGAGATCTGCGCGATCGTCCAGCGCTGACCCTCGGCCGCGAGCGTGGCGTGCGCTTGGGCGATGACGAACCCGGCGAGCTCGGACCGCGGCACGTCGACCGTCGCGGAGAGCCGCGCGTCGGGCGCGAGCGGCACGCCATGCCCCGTCACGGACGCCTTGACGGCGATCCGACCGGCGGGGCCTGCGCCCAAAGCGGCCGGATCGAGCTCGGTGCCGCTCAGCGCCAACGTGTAGTCGGCGAGCGCGAAGGTGCCCGTCGCGTCGCGCGTCGCGGCCGCGCTTCCTTCGATCGACACGCCGCCCGCGTCGCCGACGCGCACGTCGAGGTGCTCGATCTCGACACGCGCGACGTCGTCCAAGCGCAGCGCCGCGACCAGCGCGACGGACGTCACGTCGACGCGGCGCTCGTCCTCCGTCTCGATCGTCGCCGCGCCGTCGACGGCGATCCGATCGACGTGGACGTGCCACGGCGGCGAAGAGGCCGACGGGCGCGTCTTGGGCGCCGGCGCGGCGTCGCTTGGCGGCGCGACGAGCTCGCTGAGGTTGAGCCGACCGTCGGCGTCCGCGAGCGCCTGCACGCGCAGCCCCTCGACGCGCAGCTCGCTCACGGCGACGACGTGGTGAAGGAGCGGCGGCAGCTCGTAGCGCGCGACGATGGCGTCGGCGTGAACGGCGGCGCGGCCCTCGCGATCGCGCACGGTGACGTCGACGAGCCGCAGATCGTGCAGGTAGTCGCCCTCGACGCGACCGATCTCCAGGCCCGGAACGATCTTGCGCGCCTTGGCGACGGCGATCTTCCGCAAGCGCTCGCGGCCGTGATCGGAGCGCGCGTACAGCAGGCCGAGGCTCACGACGGCGATGCCCGCGAGCAGCGGGCCCACGATCACCCAGGTGGCGACGTGCGCGAGGCGCGTCCATGGCTTCGTCTTCGGTGTGGCGGTGGCCACGGTCAGAACGCCTCCCCGATCGTGATGTGGAACGCGAAGCGCTGGCCCGGATCGGGATCGTCGGGCCCGAGGCGATTCAGGCGCACGCCGGCCCCCGCGCGCACGATGCCGATCGCCGTCGTGTACTCGAGCGACAGCCCGCTCGCGACGTGCAGGTTCGCGAGGTCGAGCTGCGAGAAGGTCGACGTGACGTCGCCCGCGTCGACGAAGGGCACGACATCGAGCCACGCGCCGCTGATCTTCGTGACGTCGATGCGCACGTCGCCCGAGAACAACACCTCGCCGTCGCCGCCGTACGGGATGAGCGTGCCGTCGGCGCCGCGCGCCTGCGGCGACAGGCGCCCGAACCCGAAGCCGCGATGGCTCGACGGGCCGCCCAACCGAAAGCGGCGCGTGATGGGGCTCGCGTCGCCGTCGTAGGGCTTGAGCCACCCGAGCAGGCCGCGCGCCGCTAGCACGACGCGGTGGCCGACGGGCGCGTACAGGCGGACCTCTGGGTTCAGCTTCACGTAGTGGAATTGCCCGCCGACCGCTGGATCGCCCGCTTCGACGTGTATGGCGAGGAAGCCGCCGAACGTCGGGTCGAGCGGGCGGTTGCGCAGGTCGAGCTGCGCGAACCCCTCGACGTAGGCGAGCCGGTACGGGTTCACGAAGCCGAAGAACTGATCGCTCCCGCCGCCGAAGACGTCCTGGTCGACGTTGAAGAAGTCGAGGTATTGCAGGTTCCACGAGCCGCCCACGAGCAATCGATCGTGCAGCAGCGGCCGCTCGAGGCCGAGCTGCCCGCGCGGTCCGTAGTATTGGTAGCCCTCGGCGATGCCGAGGTCGTAGCCGGCGAGCGCGTGGCCCGTGATGCGGCTGCCGAACATGTCGGGCTGTGTGAGCTGGATGTCGTTCTCGGCCGCGGGGCCGCTCTGCTGGGGATCGGTCACGGACGGGATCACGACCCACGCGGGCTGCACGCGGATGCGCAGCTGGCGCAGGCCGCCCAGGAAGTTGCTGATCGTGAGCTCGAAGCGCGCGCGCGCCTCGTCGCGGATGCGCTCGACGCCCACGCCTGCGCCCACGCGCACCTCGTGCAACGGCCCCGGCTTGACGTTGACGACGACGTCGGCGACGTCGGTCGGCTCGGGCGGCAGATCGAGGCGCACGGACGAAAAGACGCCCAGATCGTAGAGGCGTCCCTGCGTCGTCGCGAGATCGTGCGGATCGTAGAGCGCTCCCTGCTTCCACGTCACGCGGTTGAGCAGCTTCCACGTCGGGATGCGCGCGTTGCCCTCGACGCGCGTGCTGCCCATGTGAACGAGCGGACCGGGGCGGCTCTCGAGGTCGATCGTCGCGATGTGCTTGTCGCGATCGATGGAAACAGTGCCCGCGATCGTGCCGTACGCGTAGCCGGCTTCCTTCGCGCGGTCGCTCAGACGTTGCTTGAGGGTGACGTACGACGCGTAGTCGAAACGTCGGCCGGTGACGACGTCCCAGGAGGCGGCCTCCTTGCGCGCGCGCTTCTCCTCGTCGGGAGGGAACCCGGCGAACGTCACGGCGCCGATCGTCGTCGGCGAGTTCTCCTGCACCGTGATGACGACGTCGACCTTGCTCGCGCGTCCCTTCACGGGCGTCGCGACGGCGCTCGTAACGCGCGCGTCGAAGAAGCCGTGGTCGGCGTAGAAGGCCGTGACCCGTTGGCGATCGAGGTCGAAGGCCGCCTGATCAAACCACTTCTTCGCGGCGAACGGCCACCAGCCCGTCTTCTGCGTCGCGAGCACGGCCGCGAGATCGCCGTCTGAAAATGAACGATTTCCGGTGAACCGCAGGTCGTGGACCCAGACGCCCGTCGAGAGATCGTCGTGCGCGCAGCCGACGGCCCCGACGAAAAAGATCGGAATCAACATCATCAAAAGACGTCGCGCGCGCGGCACCACCTCGGCGGGAAACCTACGCACGTTTCGCGTTCCGGTAAGCCCGTGCGGAAAGTTGGTACGCGAATTGAATTGCCGTTCGCCCACGACGCGCTCTTCGCGCGGCGAATTTGGAAACGGAAAGGGAAAGGGAAGACAGATGACGATCAAGCACTTCACGAGGACGCTCGTTCTGGCGAGTTTGATGACCCCCGTACTGGTTCACGCGCAGGGTGTGGGTGGCCCCGGTCCCGCGCCTGGCGTGCCGGGAACGCCGCCGGGCGCGCCCACGCCCGGCTCGCCCCCCGGCACACCGGGGACACCGGGCGCGCCCACGCCTGGTCACCCGCCGGGAGGAACCGGTAACGGAGGGTCGATGGGAACGGCTGGCGGGACGGGCAGCGGCGGGAACGGCCCCCGTTGAACGGCGCGCGGCGCGAGATCGTGACGACGGAGGTGATCTTCCCTCGTCACGACATCGTGCTTATGAGAGTCGGTCAACTGTCCAAGGAGATCCGAATGAACATCACGCCCGTTGGAAAGCTCGCCCGCACCGGTCTTTTGCTGGGACTCCTCACCAGTTGCGGCGCGATGGGTGGATGTGCGTACAGCGGCATCGCCTCGACGCCCGACGGAACGATTGTCCTCGCGCGCAACTCGATGCTGGGCGCGAACCGCAAGATCTTCGTGTGCAAGGTCGTCAACGACGCTCTCAAGTGCGTCGAGAGCGCGGGCGCGCCTTAGCGCGTTGGCAACAGCGCCTTCAGCGAGTCGGTAGCTACGGTTTCGAGGCGGGTGCCAGGACGGCGTCGTTATGAATGTTGACGGCGTCGATGCCGTTCGTGACGCCGGCGCCCATGAGGCAGAGCCCGCTCCCGCCCATCGCTGCGCCGACGCCAATCACGATCCATCCCACGGGGCCCGACAGCGCCAGGATCCCCACGACGACGCCGCCGAGGCCGCCGACATACATCGGCACGCCGGCCGTGAGCTGGTGCCGCGCGCGACGCGCGGGGGCCGTGGCCGCGGGGGCGTCGGAGACCAGCCCCTCGAGGTCGCCGCCGAAGGGACCGACGGGGATCTCCCGCCCGGCTTTCGTATAGGCGATACTCCCGTGTCGAATGACGAGTCCGACGCGCGCGTCCGCCCGCGGCCGGTACGAGCTGGCGCAGCCAAGCACGGCGCCTAGAAACACCACGCCCCACGCGCGGCCAAGAATGTGACTAGGTTTGCGCAACGACCAACGTCAGGCGTTTCGAGCCCTGCCACTCGCGCGTGAAGGACTCGACGCTGTCCTCACGCGGGCCGTTCCCGGGATCGAGCAGCAAGATTCTGTGTCGCGCCTCGTTGAGACCCACGACGACCTCATAGTGGGACAAGACCTGCCCGTTCGAATACCGCTGCAACAATCCGACGAGCACGGGCCGGCCCGCGGCGAGCTCTCGCACGAGATCCGATTCTTCACCCACGACGAGAAACGCCGCGAGACCCTGCTTCCGTGCGAAGTCGCGCAGGTCACCCGCGGCGGCCCCGTTGGGATTGGTGACGACATCGCGATGAATCTGCGGCAACGCGTCCGCGATTCCCCAGCGCGCCAAGACGCTGGCCAGCGCCGCCGGCCCGCAGTCGTGCTCGGCGTGCTGCCGCACGAGCGGCACGTCCGGAACCACGATCCACCCGGGCTCGTGGGCGACGTCCCGCAGCGAGACCGTGCGTTGTGTGCCCTGGTAACAGCCCACCGCCGACAGCACGACGACGAGCGCGACGACGTTCGACCAACGCACGCGTGGCCTGGCGATCAGGAGACGACGACGATGATCAGGACGACGAGCAAGACGACGAGAGCGGTAGAGCTACCGATGATGACGACGTCGCCGCCGCGGAATTTCTCGAGGTCCTTAGACTCGCGCGCGGCGTAGATGTCCTTCGCCGTGAGCGGCGAGGTCTCTGCGGGTTTCGCGGCGGTTTTCACGAGCCCTGGGGCGGCGGGAACTGCGACCGCGCTCGCCGGAAGGGGTTGGACGTCATTCCCGCGAGCGAGCGCCGGCGTGCCCATCAACAGCGTGAGCAGAATCGCCAAAGAGAGGCTCGCGAGGCCCTTTGTTCGCTTCGTTGATGTCATTTGAAATCCAAACCTGGTGCCTCGATCGCGCGTGACAAGAGGGAGCGGGTGATTGACGCCGCGTCGAATCGGACGCGGACCACCTGTCGTGTCCGCGAAGCGTCCCTATGTTGACGGCATGGGTACGACACAAGACTTGGCGGATCGTCCGATCCTGCACCGCGACCCGCCGCGCTCCGAGGTTCCATTCCCACGCCGCGCGGTGACGATCTGCGGAGGAACGGACATGGGCTCCCACCGCGAGCAAAACCAGGACACGTTCGCAATCGTGAACCTGGCCTCCGGGCAGACGAGCCGTCCCTGCGTTCGGACCAACGTGTCGGTGTCGCAGCCGGGAATGCTGCTGCTCGTGTGTGACGGGATGGGCGGCGCGCCAGCGGGTGACGTCGCGGCGCGTGTCGCGGCGTCGGTGATTCAGGGCGAGCTCAAGGCCGCGGGCAAGAAGGTCGTCGCCGATCCGGGCGCGGCGCTCGAGCGCGCCGTCGAGGGCGCGCACCGCGCGATTCGTGACGAGGCGACCGCGCACCCCGAGGAGCGCGGCATGGGAACGACGTGCACGGCCGCCGTGTTCTCGCCGGACGGAATCTCCGTCGCGCAGGTCGGGGACTCGCGGGCCTACCTCTTTCGCGCCGGCCAATTGATTCCGCTCACGCGCGATCAAACGATGGCGACGCAGCTGCTCGAGGCGGGCGTTCTGCGGCCGAGCCAGGTTCCGCACTATCCCTATCGGCACGTGTTGTCACAGGCGCTCGGCTCCGGAAAACGTGTCCAGCCCGTCATCACCGACCACGAGCTGCAAGAGAACGATCGCGTCATGATCTGCTCGGACGGCCTCTACGGTCCCGTCGACGAGTCGACAATCGCGACGATTCTCGGCGTTCACGCCGACGCCACCAACGCGACGCAAGCGCTCATCGACGCCGCGCTCGCGGCTGGCGGCCCCGACAACGTCACCGTCGTCGTCGCGGACTGCGGGCCCAAGATCGAGAGATGAACCGCGCGCTAGGTTCCGCCGCCCGGCGGCTGCAGTGAGCCCGGTGGGCTCGCGGTCGCCCCGCTGCCGCTGCTCGTGCCAGGTCCAGAAGGGCCTGTGCCGGCGCCGAGATCGGCGGGGACGATGAGGCCCTTCTTCGTCGACGGCGTCGGTGCGGGCAGGCCCGCATCCCAGTCCTGCTGCGAGGCGGTTTGCGGCGCGGGTCCTGAGGAACGCGTGCAAGCGAGTCCGCTCGCCAGCGTGAAGGCGACGGCGAGCGTCGCGAAACAGTTGCGCGATGAACGTGTAGACACTACAACGAGCTTAATCCCGGACGTCGCGTACGGAAGGGGCTGTATGGCGCGAAACGTCCCGCGCCGCGGGGAGCTCTAGCGTGCTGGCCGGACTCCTCACCCTGAGCGCGTTGTTCGTCGTCGCGCCGTCGGCGCCGCCCGCGAGCCTGGACGTCTACTTCCACGCCGACGTGAACGGTCGGCTCGCGCGTCCGTCGTGCGACGCGGCGAAGCCGGCGCGCGCGGACTACGCCGCGTTGCTCGCGGCGCTCGCCGACGCGAAGGCCGGCGCGTCGCGGCCGTCCGTTGCGCTGCTCGGCCCGAATCAGCTCGGGCCCGATCTCTTCACGCGCCAGCTGTTCGCCGACGATCCGGCGCGCGCCGCGCGTGATCTCGCGGCGCTGTTCGCGCGCGCGGGTTATGCCGCGTTCACGCTCGGCAGCCGCGATCTCGCCGTCGACCCCGCGTGGCTCGTCGCATACGCGCGCGCCATGTCCGACGCTCACGTGCCGCTCGTGCTGTCGAACCTGTCGTGCGCGTCGGGCGCCGACGCCGATCGCGGCGCCTTGTGCCGCCTCGCGCGCACGCGCGTGATCGTCGAGGTCGCGGGCGCCGGGAAGGTCGGCGTGCTGGCCGCGCTGTCGCCGCGCCTCGCCGACGGCATCGAGGCGTCGCGCCGCAAGGGGCTCGTCTTCGCCGATCCGCTCGCGGCGCTCACGCGGGAGGCGGCCGCGCTGCGCGCCGAGGGAGCGACGCGCGTCATCGTCATGACCGAGGTCGCCGGCGATCGCGACGGCCTCGAGGAGCTCCGCGCCTTGCAGAGCGCGCTCGGCCGCTTGCCCGCGCCTCCCGATATCATCCTCTCGGCCGGCCTCGCGGACTCGGACGGCGAACGGCCCGTGCGGCTCATGCGGCTCGACGACGCGCCCGCCGTCGCGGGCTCCGACACGGCGGCGCAGAGCTTGACGCGCGTCTCGTTCGCAGGCGGCGCGCCCCCCGAGGTGTCGCGCGTCGCGACGGCGCCCGAACGCGCCGACGTCGACGCCGCGCGCGTGCTCGCGCCGTGGAGCCAGCAGTACTGCGCGCGCTTCGGCCAGCCGCTCGGCCCGCGCGTGCGCGGCATCGTCACGCGTGAGGACTTCGTGACCTACGTGCTCGAGGTCATGCGCCGCGCGTCGGGCGCCGAGATCGCGATCGTGAACGACAAGCTCGTGAAGCGGGCGCCGTTTCCGCTCGCCGGCGCCGTGAGCGCGGGCGAGCTCGCGCAGGCGCTGCCCTATCGAGCCGTGCTCGGCGTCGCGCGCGTGGGCGGCGCGCAGCTGAGCGCGACCGTGGGCGCGGCGCTGTCCAACCCGCGCCTGCGCGCCGTCGGCCTCACGAACGGCGACGGTGGCCTCAAAGTCAACGGCCGCGCCGTCGACGGCACGCGCGAGTATCGCGTCGCGACGATCGCGTTCGTCGCGCGCGGCGGCGACGGCATCTTCGCGGGGACGGCGCTGCCGTGGCAACCGCTGCCGGGCAGCCCCGACGTCGCGGCGCTCGTGAGCGACTTCCTCGTCCACGACGCGGGCGACGAGGACGGCGATCCGACGATCGATCCCGCGACGGACTTCGGCCGGCCCGCGTCGCAGCGGCTGCTCGTGGTGGGGCTCACCGATCTCGAGCTCGACTTCGCCGACACGAGCATCAGCAACGGGCCGAGCTACACGGACACGCAGCTCGCGCGCGCGCAGCAGACGTCCTTCAAGGGCGACTGGTCGTCGCTGCTGCAGACGCGCGCTCCCGCGGCCGAGACGGACTCGCGGCTGCGCGTCCAGTACGGGTGGGCGCGCACGGCGGCGCCGGGCATGCCCACGGTCTCGGCAGAGAACCTCGACCTCGTGACGGGCTCGGTGACGTACAACGATCGCAAGCTGCGCCACGCGCTGTCCGACCACCCGAGCGCCGCGATTCCCGATCCCTACGCGCGCGCCTCGATCGAGTCCGAGCTCACGCGGCCCGACGTCACGCCGACGCAGACGCGGACGTACCACCACGCCGAGCTCACGGCGACGGCGGGCGCGCTTTTCTCCGTGACGTCGAAGCTGAAGCTGCGCGGCGGCGTGGGCGCGCGCAAGGAGTTGGTCGCGCCGGGCGCCGCCGGCGACGTGCGCTCCGTCGTCGAGGCGGGCGCGACGCTCGATCAGATTGCGCTCGCGACGGTGGGCGTGCTGCCCGTCAAGCTCGACGGCACGATCGACTACGTCCTCATCGAGCCGCTCGGCACGACGGCGCAGCAGCTGCGCGCGAGCGCGCACCTCTCGGTGCCGCTGCTCCCGCGCCTCTTCATCAGCGCGGGCGTCGACGTGTACGCCGCCCAGTACGCGCCCTTGGGGTGGGCCGCCTCGGCCGACACGACCGTGGGCCTGCGCGTCCATCTCGACGCCGCTCACCAGCGGCTGTGAGCCTCAGACGGCCAGCAGGCCCTGGCGCACGACGAACGCCGCGATGGGCTCGATGCCTTCTTTCGTCTTCAGGTTCGTGAAGACGAAGGGGCGATCGCCGCGCATCTTGCGCGCGTCGCGATCCATAACCTCGAGCGACGCGCCCACGTGCGGCGCGAGATCCGTCTTGTTGATGACGAGCAGATCCGACTTCGTGATGCCGGGGCCACCCTTGCGCGGGATCTTGTCGCCCGCGGCCACGTCGATCACGTAGATCGTGAGGTCGGCGAGCTCGGGGCTGAACGTCGCCGCCAGGTTGTCGCCGCCGCTCTCGATGACGACCATGTCGAGGCCGGGGAAACGCGCCGTCATCGCGTCGACGGCCTCGAGGTTGATCGACGCGTCCTCGCGGATCGCCGTGTGCGGGCAGCCGCCCGTCTCGACGCCCACGATGCGCTCGACGGGCAGCGCGCCCGAGCGCATGAGGAACTGCGCGTCCTCCTTCGTGTAGATGTCGTTCGTGACGACGGCGATGTCGTACTCGTCGCGCAGGCGCTTGCAGAGCGCGTCGACGAGCGCGGTCTTGCCCGAGCCGACGGGGCCGGCGACGCCGAGGCGCAGGGGATGGGGCTTTTGCGTGGGCATGTGCGATCTCCTCAAGAGCGAAAGAGGCGGGAGTACTGCGTCTCGTGCCAGGCGCTCGCGAGCGCGAGGCGGGGCGCCGACGCGCCGATCTCTTCGTTGGGCAATATGAGCGCGCGCGCGACGGCGGCGGGGATCGCCGCGCCGGCGGCGGCGAGGATGCGCTGGCCCGCGCTTTGTCCGAGCGGCACGAGGCGGACGGCGGCGCTCGTCTGCGCCTCGGTCCACGCGAACGCGAAGCCCTGCGCCGCGGCGGCGAGCGGCACGTTCCAGCGTCGCGCCGCGAGCGAGAACATCGCGGCGTACGTGACCTCGGCGCGCGTCATCCACGCGTCGGCCTCGGGCAGCCCGAGCCCCGCGATCACGCGGGCGAGCGCGCCGCCGAGGTGACGCTCCTCGGCCTGCAGCTCGGACGTGGGGCGCGACGCGAGCAGGTACGCGCTCCACGTCGCGACGGCCGATGGCTCCGCCCCTTCGCCTTCCCCCCACGCTTCGTAGAGCCGCGCGAGGATCGGCAGCTCGAGGCACGCGAGCTGCGCGTCGATGAGCCCGACGATCCATGTCTGCGCGTCCGCCTCGTCACGGATCCAGCCGGCGGTCGTCGCGGGCTCGAGGCCTTGCGAGTACGCGAACGCGCCGATGGGCAGCGCGGGGCTGCATAGGTGCAGCAGGCGCAGCAGCGGTCCCGACGACAGCAGATCAAGAGTGTCGATGGGGCGCTCCGTGGTCGTGGTCGTGCGCATGGGCGTGCTCGTGCCCTTCGCCGTGGCTGAAGGCGCCGCCCTCGGGCTCGAACGGCGCGCGGCGCGTCTCGACGGTGAGCCCGAGCCCGCGCACCATGTCGTCGAGGACGTGGTCGTGCTCGTAGGCGAGCCAGCCGTCGCCCAGCTCGACGGGGACGTGCCGGTTGCCGAGGTGGTACGCGCCCCGCAGCAACAGGTGGCGGTCGCCGGTGCGCGCGATCGAGAGCGACTCCGCGGCGGCGCGCACGACGACGACGTCGCCTTCGTCGGCGCGCAGCAGATCGCCGTCGCGCAGCGCGCTGCCGCGCGCGAGCAGCACGGCGGCCTCGCGCCCGTCCTCGAGCGTGACGCGCAGGCGGCTCTTGCGCCGCTCGTCGAGGGTGAGCGTCACCGTGGCCGTCGCCGGCTGCGCGTGGACGATGTCGCGAAGGTGAAGCATGTCAGAACAAGAAGTAGCGTTGCGCGAGCGGCAGCACCGTCGCGGGCTCGCAGGTCAGCAGCTGTCCGTCGGCGCGCACCTCGTAGGTCTGCGGGTCGACCTCCATGTGCGGGAGCAGATCGTTGAGCACCATGTCCTGCTTGCGCACGGTGCGCGTGCCGCGCACGACCGCGAGGCGTTTGCGCAGGCCGAGGCGCTCGCCCACGCCCGCCTCGAGCGCGGCGCGCGAGACGAAGGTCAGGCTCGTCGCGTGGCGCGCGCCGCCGAGCGCGCCGAACATCGGGCGGAAGTGCACGGGCTGCGGCGTGGGGATCGACGCGTTGGGATCCCCCATGGGCGCGTAGACGATGAGGCCGCCCTTGATGATGAGGCTCGCCTTGGCGCCGAAGAAGGCGGGACGCCACAGCACGAGATCGGCGAGCTTGCCCACGGCGACCGAGCCGACCTCGTGCGAGATGCCGTGCGTGATCGCGGGGTTGATCGTGTACTTCGCGACGTAGCGCTTCACGCGGAAGTTGTCGTGCGCGCCCGAGGCGTCTTCGAGCAGCGCGCCGCGCTGCTGCTTCATCTTGTGCGCCGTCTGCCACGTGCGCGTGATGACCTCGCCCACGCGGCCCATGGCCTGCGAGTCCGACGACAGCATGCTGAACGCGCCCAGGTCGTGCAGGATGTCCTCGGCCGCGATCGTCTCGCGGCGGATGCGCGACTCGGCGAACGCGACGTCCTCGGCGATGCTCGGGTCCAGGTGGTGGCAGACCATGAGCATATCGAGGTGCTCGTCGATCGTGTTCACCGTGTAGGGCCGCGTCGGGTTCGTCGACGACGGCAGCACGTGCGGGACGCCGCAGGCCTTGATGATGTCGGGCGCGTGGCCGCCGCCCGCGCCCTCGGTGTGGTACGTGTGGATCGCGCGGCCCTTGAACGCCGCCAAGGTGTCCTCGACGAAGCCTGACTCGTTGAGCGTGTCCGTGTGGATGGCGACCTGGACGTCGTGCGCCTCGGCGACCGAGAGGCAGCAGTCGATGGCGGCGGGTGTCGTGCCCCAGTCCTCGTGCAGCTTGAGGCCGCAGCAGCCCGCGACGACCTGCTCGAGGAGCGACTCGGGGCGGCTCGCGTTGCCTTTACCGAGGAACCCGAGGTTGAGCGGCAGCGCGTCCGCCGCCTGCAGCATGCGCGCGACGTTCCACGGGCCGGGCGTGCACGTCGTCGCGTTCGTGCCCGCGGCGGGTCCCGTGCCGCCGCCGATCATCGTCGTGACGCCGGAGCACAGCGCCTCCTCGCACTGCTGCGGCGAGATGAAGTGGATGTGCGTGTCGATGCCGCCCGCCGTGAGGAGACAGCCTTCGCCCGCGATGATCTCCGTGCCCGGGCCGATGACGATGTCGACGCCGGGCTGCACGTCGGGGTTGCCGGCCTTGCCGATGCCCGAGATGCGGCCGTGCTTGATGCCGACGTCGGCCTTGGTGATGCCCGTGGCGTCGACGATGACGGCGTTCGTGATGACCGTGTCTGCGACGGAGGCGTCGCCGTTGCTGCGCTGGCTCTGGCCCATGCCGTCGCGGATGACCTTGCCGCCGCCGAACTTCACCTCTTCGCCGTAGATCGTGTGGTCGCGCTCGATCTGGATGATGAGGTCGGTGTCGCCGAGGCGCACGCGATCGCCCGTCGTGGGGCCGTACATCTCGGCGTAGGCGCGGCGGGAGATCGTCTTCACGAGTGCCCTCCGTCGAGCGGTCCCATGACCTCGCCGCGGAAGCCTTGCACGATGCGCTCGCCGTCGTAGGCGACGAGGTCGACGGTGCGCGTCTGCCCCGGCTCGAAGCGAACGGCCGTGCCCGCGGGGATGTCCAAGCGGAACCCGCGCGCGCGCGCGCGATCAAAGCGCAGGGCGGGGTTGGTCTCGGCGAAGTGATAGTGCGAGCCGACCTGCACGGGGCGATCGCCCGTGTTGGCGACCTCGACCGTGAGCGTGGCGCGGCCGACGTTGATCGACAGATCGCCGTCGGCGGGCAGCACGGCGCCGATGCCGACGCTCGCGCCCGA
>DATAZS010000487.1:0-5387 GCA_036271915.1 Polyangia bacterium | reverse complement strand
ATCAAGCAGCTCATCCACGACCTCAAGAACGCGAACCCGCAGGCGCGCGTGCACGTGAAGCTCGTCGCCGAGGTGGGGGTCGGCACGGTCGCGGCGGGTGTGTCGAAGGCGCACGCGGATGTGGTGCTCATCTCCGGCCACGACGGCGGGACGGGCGCGGCGCGGCTCACGTCGATCAAGCACGCGGGCGCGCCGTGGGAGCTCGGCCTCGCCGAGACGCACCAGGTGCTCGTGCTCAACAATCTTCGTTCGCGGATCGTCGTCGAGACCGACGGGCAGATGAAGACGGGCCGCGACGTCATCGTCGCGACGCTGCTGGGCGCCGAGGAGTACGGCTTCTCGACGGCGCCGCTCGTGACGGTCGGCTGCATCCTCATGCGCGTCTGCCACCTCAACACGTGCCCCGTGGGCGTGGCGACGCAGGACCCGAAGCTGCGCAAGAAGTTCAACGGCGACCCGAACAGCGTCGTGAACTTCATGAAGTTCGTCGCGCAGGAGGCGCGCGAGCTCATGGCGCAGCTCGGCTTCCGCACGATCAACGAGATGATCGGGCACACCGAGTGCCTCGAGATGAAGCCGGCCGTCGCGCACTGGAAGGCCAAGGGCCTCGACTTCTCGAAGATCCTCTACCAGCCGAGCGCGGGCCCCGAGGTCGGTCGCTACAAGACCGAATCGCAAGATCACGGGCTCGAGGCGTCGCTCGACATGCGCGAGATCCTGCCGCTGTGCAGGCCGGCCATCGACCACGGCACCAAGGTCGAGGCCACGCTCAAGATCCGCAACGTCAACCGCGTCGCGGGCACGATCACGGGCAGCGAGGTCACGCGCAAGTACGGACCCGACGGCCTGCCGCCCGACACGATTCGCCTCACGTTCAAGGGATCCGCGGGGCAGAGCTTCTCGGCCTTTGTTCCTCGAGGGATGACGATGATCCTCGAGGGAGACGCCAACGACTACGTCGGCAAGGGCCTGTCGGGCGGCACTGTCGTCGTGTACCCGCCCAGGGACGCGATCTTCGCCGCCGAGGAGAACATCCTCATCGGCAACGTCGCGCTCTACGGCGCGACGAGCGGCGAGGCGTTCTTCCGCGGCGTCGCGGGCGAGCGCTTCGCCGTGCGCAACAGCGGCGCCTCGACGGTCGTCGAAGGAGTCGGCGATCACGGCTGCGAGTACATGACGGGCGGACGTGTCGTCGTGCTCGGTCCCACGGGGCGCAACTTCGCCGCCGGCATGTCGGGCGGCGTCGCGTACGTCCTCGACGACGAGCGCGCGTCGTTCGCGACCCGCTGCAACAAGGAGATGGTCGGCCTCGGCAAGCTCGAGGACGCCGCCGAGATCAAGGACCTGCACGCGCTCATCTCGCGGCACGCCGAGCTCACGGGCAGCCGCCGCGCGCAGGAGATCCTCGCGGCCTGGACGCAGGTCCTGCCTTCCTTCGTGCGCGTCATGCCGCACGACTTCAAACGCGTCCTCGAGGCGCAGAAGAAGATGCTCGAGACGGGCCTGTCACAGGCCGAGGCCGAGATGGCCGCGTTCGAATTGAACTCTCACGATCTCGCTCGATTGGGGGGCAAGTAGTCTTGGGTAAGTTGACCGGCTTCATGGAGTACGAGCGGAAGCTGCCGCTCGATCGCAGCCCGAAGCTGCGCGTCCGCGACTGGAACGAGTTCCACGAGCACCTTCCCGAGAAGGCGCTGCAGGAGCAGGGCGCGCGCTGCATGGATTGCGGCGTGCCGTTCTGCCATACGGGCACGGTGTTGCCGGGAGGCGCCTCGGGCTGCCCCATCAACAACCTCATCCCCGAGTGGAACGATCTCGTCTACCGCGGTCAGTGGCAGGAGGCGCTCACGCGCCTGCACAAGACGAACAACTTCCCCGAGTTCACGGGCCGCGTCTGCCCCGCGCCGTGCGAGGGCTCGTGCGTGCTCGGCATCAACGAGCCCGCCGTCACGATCAAGAGCATCGAGGTCGCGATCATCGACAAGGCCTTTGAAGCCGGTTGGGTCGTCGCCGAGCCGCCCTCGAAGCGCACGGGCAAGAAGGTCGCCGTCGTCGGCTCGGGGCCCGCGGGCCTCGCGTGCGCCGCGCAGCTCAACAAGGCCGGGCACTCGGTCACCGTGTTCGAGCGCGACGATCGCATCGGCGGCCTGCTCATGTACGGCATCCCGCCCATGAAGCTCGAGAAGTCGATCGTCGATCGGCGCATCAAGCTGCTGGCCGAGGAGGGCGTCGAGTTCGTGACCAACGCCTGGGTCGGCAAGAACTACCCGACGGACAAGCTGCGGTCCGCGTTCGACGCAATCGTTCTCACGGGCGGCGCGACGCAGGCGCGCGACCTGCCCGTCGAGGGCCGCGGCCTCAAGGGCGTCCACTACGCCATGGATTTCCTGCTCAAGAGCTGCAAGAGCCTGCTCGACAGCAACTTCGCCGACGGCAAGTACATCGACGCCAAGGGCAAGCACGTCGTCGTCATCGGCGGCGGCGACACGGGCACCGACTGCGTGGGCACGTCGCTGCGCCACGGCTGCAAGAGCCTCGTGCAGTTCGAGATCCTCGCGCGCCCGCCCGACGATCGCGCGTCCGACAACCCGTGGCCGCAGTGGCCGCGTGTGTACAAGCTCGACTACGGCCAGGAAGAGGCCGCCGCCATCAACGGCAGCGATCCGCGCGCCTACCGCACGGTGACGAAGCGCTTTGTGGGCGACGACGCCGGCAACGTCAAAGAGCTGCACACAATGCAGATCGAATGGGTCAAAGGTGCCGACGGTCGCATGACGATGAAAGAGGTCGCGGGCACCGAGAAGGTGTGGCCCGCCGATCTCGTGCTGCTCGCCATGGGCTTCCTCGGACCTGAGAAGGAGGGCCTGCTCTCCGACCTCGGCGTGAGGCTCGATGAGCGCACGAACGTCGCCGTCGACGGCGACAAGATGACGAGCGTCTCCGGCGTCTTCGCGGCGGGCGACATGGCGCGCGGCCAGTCGCTCATCGTGTGGGCAATCCAGGAGGGCCGAGCGGCCGCGCGCGGCGTCGACAAGTTCCTCATGGGCAGCTCCCAGCTGCCCTGAACGGGCAATTGGCGCGCGCTACGGGTTACAGATCATCCAGTTGACGAGCGCGAGCCGCTCCGAGTCCGTGATGGAATAGCCGCCGTCCATGGGCGGCATCGCGCACTTGAGCAGGTCCTCCTCGACGACCCCCGACCAGGACTCGACGTCGTCATAGGTCGTGAGCGGCCACGCGGCGTCGGGTGCGCTCTTGTCGTGGCAAGGGATGCAGTTCTTTTGGAGGATCGGCTGGATGGCGTCGAACGCCTCGCCGTCGGTCTGACAGGTCGCCGACGCGTCGACGGCCGGGCAGCTCAACGCCGCCGCCGTCGTCTGACCGATGACGGCGTCGCCATTTCCGCACGCCGCGAGCACGAGCGAGGCTCCAAAACCGAGCGTGACGACGCGGGCGATCACGTGAGGCAGTGTAGCGCGGCACCGCCGAGAGTCGACAGCCCCGCCGCGGTTCGTGCATCGGCCGCTGACGTCGCGCACCACGAGATATCAGTAGTTTACGGGAGGTTGGCGCGCTGTTGCGCACCCCTGCGAATACTGATATTGGTCGCCACCTACGTCGGCCGTGCGACTTTTCCCCACCTTTTTCCGCGCCGTTGTGGCCATGCACCATCCGTGGATCTCGGCGCTCTGGGTGTACGAATGGGTCTGAACCGAGTCAGTGCAGTCAGTACAGAGTGGCCGAAGCGGCGCCCCACCGTGACGATGTCGCGGCCGTGGGTCGCGGCCGCCGCGGTCGTCCTCGCCCTCGGTGCCGGCTCGATCGCGCGCGCGGCGACGTCGGACACCGAGGACGACACCCAGGACGAGGCCAAAACGAGCCCGGCGCCGAGCCCCAAGGCCAAGGCCGCGCCCAAGCGAGCCGCGAAGCAAGACACGACGACCAGCGAGGTCAAGGCCGACACGAGCAACGCCGACGACAGCAAGCCCGGCGACGCGAAGTCGGGCGAGAACCTGGACGCGAAGGCCAGCGACGCGAAGGCCAGCGACGCGAAGGCCGACGACGCCAAAGGTGACGATTCGAAGGCCGACGAGACCGACAACGAGAAGCCGGTGCCCGTCGCCGCGAAGCCGAACCGCCCGCTCTCGGTCGAGGTGAACGGCTGGAAGGCGTCGGTCTACGGGTTCGCAGAGCTCGACTTCATGCAGGACTCGACGCAGAGCTACGTCGAGGGCTCGGGCAACACGACGCTCGCGCGACCCAACACCCTGGCCGGCGACAACCCGCGCTCGCAGATGACGGCGCGCAACTCCCGCTTCGCCTTCATGGCGGCCGCGCCCGAGATGAACGGCATCAAGGCCTCGTCGGTGCTGGAGATGGACTTCTTCGGGAACCAGCCCGTCGAAGCGACGCAGAACGATTTCTACACGAACGGGCCGCTGCGCATGCGGCTCTTCTATCTGAAGCTCGAGACGCCGATCGTCGACGTCATCGCGGGCCAGTACCACGATTTGTTCGCTTGGGGCAGCTTCGGCTTTTACCCGAACACGGACGCGTTCCTGCCGACGCTCGGCGAGGTGTACCACCGCAATCCGCAGCTCCGCCTCACGAAGACACTGCACGCGGGCGCCGTCGATCTTCAGGTCGCGGTCGCGGCCGTGCGACCGGCCGGCCGAGACTCGGGCTATCCCGATGGCCAGGGCGGCGTCCGGCTCGCCGTTCTGCCGTGGGAGGGCGCGAACACGCAGGGCGCCGGCCGCCCGATCGTCGCACCGATGGCGCTCGGCATCTCGGGCATCGTGCGCCGCCTCTCGGTCAATGACTTCTCGGCGACGCCGAGCAACCCGCAGACGGCGACGGCGTGGGGCGTGGCCGGCAACCTGTTCCTCCCGATCATTCCGGCGCGCGGTCAGGACATGAGCAACGCCATCTCGGTCACGATCGAGGGCACGATGGGCACGGGTATCTCCGACCTGTACCCGGGCCTCACGGGCGGCGTCGGGTTCCCGCAACTGCCCAACCCGAACAACGATCTCGCCGTGCCGACCTACATTCCGAACATCGATGCGGGCATCGCGACGTTCGACGGATCAGCTCTGCTGCAGACGGTCAACTGGCAGACGGTCGTAGGCAACCTGCAGTATCACCTGCCGATCGCAGACGGGAAGAAGCTCTGGATTTCAGGCACGTATTCGTTCCTCCGCTCGACGAACGTCGCGCAGCTGGTCCCGCAGGCCGGGCGGCCGTACGCTTGGAACAAGGGTCAGTATGCCGACGGAAACCTTTGGCTTGCTCTGACGCAAGCCGTTCAACTGGGACTGTCGGCCCAGTGGACCCAGCAGACCTTTTTGGATGGCGTTCAGGGAGCCAATCTCCGAGGAGAAGGC
>DATAZS010000486.1:0-10758 GCA_036271915.1 Polyangia bacterium | reverse complement strand
CCGCGCTGCGACCCGCCGGGACCTTTGGCGCCCGTCGGCGGCGCGCCCGCACCCTCCGCGCCGCCCGTCGCCTCGACGACGACCTCGTCGCCCTCTTTGAGGTTGCCCATGAGGATCTCGGTGAACTCGTCGTCGGCGATGCCGGGCTTGAAGCGCACCGTCGTGACCTTCTGGCCCGCGGGCTCGTACGCCTTCGCCCAGCGGCCGCCGCCGCCCGGCTTGCCGTCGGCGCCGCCGCGCGCGCCGTGCGTGCCGCCGCCGCGACCGCCGGCGCCGCTCGGTCCGGTGCCGCCCGCGCCGCCGCCGCCCGCGCGCGGCGCGTCGGTCGCCGCCTCGAGCAGATCCGTCGTCGGCCGAAACCGCAGCGCCGAGTTCGGGATGCGCAGCACGCCCTCATGCCGCTGCGACACGGCGCGCACCGACGCCGTCATGCCGGGCCGCAGCCGCCCGTCCTTGTTCTCGACGCGCAGCACGGCGTCGTACGTGACGACGTTCTGCGTGACCGTGGGCTGCGAACGAATCTGGAAGATCTTCCCTGGGAACGTCTCGCCTGGGTATGCATCGACGGTGAACGTCGCGTCCTGGCCCTCGTGCAGCTTGCCGACGTCCGCCTCGTCGACGGCGGCGTGCACCTCCATGCGCGACAGATCCTGCGCGATCGTGAACAACACGGGCGCCGTCATGGCCGCCGCGACCGTCTGGCCGATGTCGACCGAGCGCTGCAGCACGGTGCCCGCGATGGGCGCACGGATCGTCGTGTGCTCGAGGTCGACCTTCGCGACGCCCAGCGACGCGCGCGCCTGCGCGACCTGCGCGTCGGCCGAGGCGCGATCGGCGACGGCTTGGTCGTACTTCGACTTCGCGGCGTCCATGTCCGCGCCGCCGATTACCTTCTGATCGAAGAGCGGCTTCGCGCGATCGAGCTCGATCTTCGCCTCGCGCACGGCGACGTCGGCGTGCACGAGCGCGGCCTCGGCCGACTTCAGCGCGGCGTCCGCCTGCGCGACGGCCGCCTTGAAGCGCGTCGGATCGATCTGCGCGATGATCTGGTTCTCGGTGACAGCGCTGTTGAAGTCGGCGCCTAGCTTCGAGATCGTCCCCGACACGAGCGAGCCCACCTGCACCGTGACGACGGCGTTGATGGCGCCCGTCGCCGTGACCGTCGCCTCGACCGAGCCGCGATCGACGCGCGCCAAACGAAACGTCACGGGCGGCACCGTGTTCGCGCGCCGCCACGCCCAGACGCCGCCCGCGAGCACGGCCGCGCCGACCAACACAATCGTCACCGTGGAACGCCGCTTCGACGAGGCCATCTTGTTCGACGGGAAACCTATCAGACGCGCGCGCGCGCCGCCGGACCTACGTCACGGTAAGGCGCACTTCGTAAGAACGCGCTACGGCAGCGCATACTTCGCGCGCAAATATCCTTCGAGCCCGGACAGGTTCGCGCTCGAGATCGGCCCCTTCACGACGACGAGCTCGACGAGCTCGGCATCGTTGCCTGGGCCGAGCGTGGCGACGGGGGTGTCCGCCGCACCGCCGAGGTCGCGCGCATCGTCGGCGCTGGTCACGGTCGCGGCGACGGCGCCATCGACGCGCAGGTCGAGCCTCGTCGAGGCCCCGACGCCACTCCGGCGCGCGCCCACGACGTGGAACGTGCCGTCGCCCAAGTTCGCGCCGGCCGTGCGCAAGGGCGTCGTACCCACGGTCATCGACGCCTCGGTGTCGCCCGACACGACGAACGCGTGATCGGTTTGCAAGAACGTGGAGTCACGATCCCAGCGCGTGACGATCTCGACGAGAAACTCTGCCGTGCCGAAGGCGGCGGCCGCGCCGGCGTGGGGGCCGGTCACGGTCATCGTCGCCGTACCTTGCAGCTGCACAGCGGGGTAGCCGTTGAGCTCGTTCCTAAGATAGTCGGGCGTCAAGGAGCCCGCGACCGCGACGGCGGCGTCGGCGTTCGGTGATTGGTCGTGCCAGGTCTCGACCGTCGGATCGGAGACGCCTCGCGAAGCGTCGAGCCACAACGAGAGACCCTCGAGCGACGCGACCGATGCGTTATCGAAGAAGGGCGCGCTCACGTCGAGCGCTGCGCTCGCATCGAAAGCTGCGCTCCCGTCGACCACGTCCACGTCCACGTCGCGCAAGCTCGAGCGCGCGCACCCCAGAAGGAGGCAGGGTACGACCAGCAACCCGATCTGCCTGGACCGTCCCATGGTCCGCAGCCTAGCCCAGGTTCCACCGGGGCCAAAAACCACGACCTGTGGCGAAACGCCACGGCACTCTGACAGCTCATGCGCGGAAATCGGCACGAAATCGTGTCGAAACCTGGTGGCACTGTAAGTGCTTTGCACACGGCCACGTCTTGCGGACCGGGGCCGAATGCGACAGCTGACGTCCATTCCACACTGCCCCACCGCGACGTGATTCAACCAGTGCTCGGGACCAAAGGAGGAGCCGGATGACCGTTCTCAAGATGCTGGCCGATGCCTTCCACGAAGGTGGTTGGGGAATGTGGCCAATCCTCTTCTTGCTGATGATCACGATCTCGATCGTGATCGAGCGCGCCGTCTACCTGCGCCGCGCCGTCATCGACAAGGAGAAGCTGGTGGCCCTCCTCCGCTCGCAGATCTCCGCGGGCAACATCCAGGGCGCCATCAAGGTGTGCTCGGGCAACTCGACGCCGCTGACGCGCATCGTTCAGGCGGGCCTCATGCGGGCCAATCGCTCGGACGAGGAGATCAACTCGGCGATGGAGGAGGCCGGCCTGCGCGAGCTGCCGCAGCTCGAGAAGCGGACAGGCTACCTCGCGATGCTCGGCAACCTCGCCACCCTCGCCGGCTTGCTCGGGACCATCACCGGTCTCATCAAGGCGTTCGCGGGCGTCGCTGGCGTCGACCCGTCACAGAAGGCGTCGTTGCTGTCGAAGGGCATCTCGGAGGCCATGAACTGCACGGCCTTCGGCCTCACGACGGGCATCATCGGCCTCGCCGCGTTCGCCTGGCTCAACGGCCGCACGCAAAACGCCCTCGACGACATCGCCGAGGTGAAGAAGAACGTCTCGAACCTGCTGTTTCAGGCCAAGGCCGCGCTGCGCGGCTGATCTGAAGCTCACCTTTTAACGATTTCAACCAGACCGTAAGGACAAGGAGAAACGACGATGTGGATCATGGAGCACTTTCAAGAGGGTGGCTGGGGCATGTGGCCGATCCTTCTTCTCTTCATCATCACCGCCTACGTCGCCATTGATCGCTTCACGTACCTGTCGAAGTCGAAGGTCGACGTCGACAAGCTCATGTCGCTGCTGAAGTCGCAGATCGTCTCGGGCAACATCCAGGGCGCGGTCAACACGTGTCAGGCCAGCCCGGCGCCGGTGACGAAGATCATCGCGGCCGGCCTCCGCAAGGCGGGCGGCACCGAGCACGACGTGCAGCAGGCCATGGACGAGGAAGCCCTGCGCGAGCTGCCGCGCCTCGAGAAGCGGACCGGCTACCTGTCGATGCTCGGGAACCTGGCGACGCTCGCCGGCCTGCTCGGGACCATCACGGGCCTCATCAAGGCCTTCGCCGGCGTCGCCGGCGTCGACCCGTCGATGAAGGCGACGATGCTCTCGAAGGGCATCGCGGAGGCCATGAACTGCACGGCGTTCGGCCTCTTCGTCGGTATCCTCGGCCTCGCGGCGTACGCCATCCTCAACGGGCAGACGCAGGGCGTGCTCGACGGCATCAACCAGGGCACGGTCGAGACGCTCAACCTCGTCGTCGCTGGTCGCGGCGGCGAAGGGCAGTACTGATCTAGTTCGGGACCCTGAGAGGGTCCCGCGCCCCCGGCGCTCGCTACGCGCGGCGAAGCCGCGCTCGCTCGGGGAGGCGGGGCTCGAACTCAGAATCCCTTCTACGGAGGACCCCCATGGGTGTATCAGTCGAAAGCGGTGGCAAAAGCGGCAAGAAGTCCGTCAACGCCGACCTGAACCTGGTTCCGTACATCGATCTTCTGACGTGCATGGTGGCGTTCCTGCTCATCACGGCCGTCTGGTCCCAGCTGGCGCGCCTCGAGGCGCACCAGAAGGGTCAGGGGCAGGCCGGTGAAGAGACGCCACCCGAGAAGGTCGTGAAGCTGGTGGTCGTCGTCAACGGCGAGGGGTTCAACCTCGTCGCGGGTGACGATCAGCAGCCGATTCCAAAGCGGGGCGATCAGTACGACTTCGAGAAGCTCGGCGACGAGCTCAAGAAGTTCAAGGACGCGCACCCGGACAAGAGCGACGTGCAGGTCGCGTCGGAGGACACGATCAAGTTCGAGACGTTGGTGAAGACGATGGACATCGCCCTCACCTCTCGCTTCCCGGACATCTCACTCATCGACGCCGGCGGCGCCGGGATCTAACGGAGCGAACGCGATGCCCATCCACGCACCACATTCGCATATGTACGACTCGGTCAAGCTTGAGACCGCGAAAGCGAAGCTCACGCACGCCGGCCGTAAGAGCCTGTACGCGCCGCTCAACCTCGTCGCGTACATCGACATGATGACGATGCTCGTCATCTTCCTGCTCATGTCCTTCTCGGCGACGGGCGAGATCCTGTTCGTTCAGAAGAACATCGTGCTGCCGGACGCCCAGAACTGGACGGACCTCGAGCGCGCGCCCGTCATCGGCGTGAGCAAGGACGTCGTCACGCTGGACGGAACGCAGGTCGCCTCGGCCGACGAGCTCATGAAGGACTCATCGACGGGCGACTTCAAGATCGCCGAGCTGCACGACAAGCTCGTCACGCTGAAGAACAACTACAAGCTCCTCCACCCCGGCGAGGACTTCAACGGCATCGCGATCATCCAGTCGGACAAGAACGTCGAGTTCAAGATGCTGAAGAAGATCATGTATTCGGTGGCCGTCGCCGGATACCAGAACGTGAACTTCGCCGTCACGCCCAAAGCCAAGGGCGGCGGTCCGGCTGCGATGTAGCTGTAGAAGACGTACCGCCGACGAGCCCCCACTCGTTCGTCACCTCAGCGATAACGGCCGGCTTCTAACGAAGCCGGCCGTTTTGTTTTAAACTGACCGCCCACCCGTCCCTGGAGGGATCTCGATGCGCAATCAGACGCTCGCCCTGTCGTTCGCTTCGCTCGCCGCGCTCGCTGTCACGAACCTCGCCTGCCAGGGGGATCCCGACGATCCCATGACGTGGGCCAAGCAGCTGTCGGATCTGCGCACGCAGAAGGAGGCGCTCGACCACCTGGCCAACATGGACGTCGAGAAGGCGCGCCCCGCCGTGCCCGCGCTCATCGCGCTGTACCAGGACGACAAGCGACCCGAGCACCTCGAGGCGCTCGCACGCTACAAGGACCCCCGCGCGAAGCCCGTCATGATCGCGGCGCTCGACTACACCGACGACGACTTCGATCGCACGACGATCGCGGCCGGTGTGCTGGGCGACATGAAGGCGACCGACGCCGTCGAGCCGCTCATCAAGGCCGTCGAGAAGCCGCTGCCGATCAAGTCGCGCGCCAACAGCGCGCGCATCGCGGCGCTGCGCGCCCTCGTCGCGATCGGCGACAAGCGCGCCGTGCCCACGCTCATGGCCGTGCTGACGACGTCGGCCGACGACCAGGACTTCTTGTTGAATCAGAAGGCCGCGCTCGGCCTCGCCGAGTTCCGCGACCCGCAGTCGATCCCCGCGCTCACGAAGGGCCTGTTCATGACGGGCCGCGGGACGACGATCTTCCAGGAGTGCCGCCTCGCGCTCGTGCGCATCGGCGCGCCCGCGATCGATCCCATGATCACGCTGCTCCAGGAGAAGAACCCCGAGATCGCCGACATGGCGGTCAAGCTGAAGTTCGACGAGACGACCCCGGGCGTCGTCCCGCACAAGGCCGCCATCCTGCTCGGCGACCTGCGCGCGAAGAGCGCCGTCCCCGCGCTCACGGCGCTCTTGCACCAGAAGGCCAAGGGCAGCGATCACCTGTCGGCGCTCATCGCGCTCGGCTACATCGCGACGCCCGCGGCCGTCGACGCGATCCTCTCTGTGCTGAAGGACGGCAAGGCTGACCCGGGCGAGCGCGCGAGCGCGGCCGACGGGCTGTACCTGTCGGGCGACCGCCGCGCCGTGCCGGCGCTCATGGAGATCGCGAAGTCGGGCTACGTCACCGTCGACGGCGAGAAGGCCTCCGACCTGCGCGCGAGCGCCGCCATCGCGCTGTCGCGCATCGCGGGCAAGGAGACCTTCCCCGCGTTCAAGGCGCTCGTCGACAACGAGTCCGAGGCGCAAGGCGTGTTCGGCCTCGCGCTCGATCGCATGCTGGTCGCCGAGGAGTGCGGCGAGGACGTCGCCTGCTACGGCAAGAAGCTGAACGACCCGAGCTGGACGCGCGCCGAGAAGGCCGCCTTCGCGATCGGCTTCTCGGGCGACGCCAAGGACGGTATCCCGCTGCTCCTGGGCGCGATGAAGCCCATCACGACGATGTCACCCGACCACTACCCCGTGCACCAGGCGATCCTGTTCTCGCTGGCGCGCCTCGCGAACAAAGACTGCGCCGCGTGCATCACGAAGCTCGACCAGCAGATCGCGCGCGACGAGAAGGCCGTGCGCATCCCCGGCGCGCGCGACCTGCTCGGCGAGACGCGCGTCACCGAGGCCGTGATCCAGAACAAGGGTCCCGGCGACGTCGCGACCGCGTCAGCTCCCGCGCCCGCCGAAGAGGCCGCCGCGCCCGCGCCGAAGAGCAAGGGTAAGAAGGCCGCCAAGGCCAAGGGCGGCAAGAAGAAGCACAAGTAGCGCTTCTCCGTAGCGATCGGATCGTGACGGAGCGACAACGGACTCTTAATCCGTTGGTCGGAAGTCAGAGTCCTTCCAAGGCTTCGGTAGCTTTTACTTCGCGTGTTCGGCGACGATCGTCGTCGTGATGCCGCCGCGGACCTTGAACGTGGCCTCGACGCGCGCGCGGCGCGGCTTCGTCGCGGCGACGAGATCGTCGAGGATGCGGTTCGTGACGGCCTCGTGGAACGCGCCCTCGTCGCGGTACGACCACAGGTACAGCTTCCACGACTTGAGCTCGACGCACGTCGCGTCGGCGACGTACTCGACGCGGATGTCCGCGAAGTCCGGCTGCCCCGTCTTCGGGCACAGGCACGTGAACTCGGGGCAGTCGAAGCGGATCAGATAGTCGCGCTCGGGCTTCGGGTTGGGGAAGGTCTCGAGCGTCTTGCCGGGCTTGGTCGTCATGCTGGGCGGCAGCTTGATATTTTCGTCATCGTGGTGCAAGCGCGGCGCCGTGTTTGCGGCGGTTTTTGCTGGGGTTTTCGTTTGACAGCCCACCTGGGGCGACGATAGCCTCCCTGCGCACGGATGAGACGTTCGTCTTACGCCCTCGCCGCGCTCGCGCTCGGCACCGCGCTCACCGGCACGGCCTCGCCCGCGCTCGCGACCGCGAACACCGTCAAGGGCACGGTGAGGCTCCCCGAAGGCGCACGCAGCACGCGCCTCTATTCAGGCTATTGGCGCCTGGAGAACGGCAACGTCCCCGTGCAGACGGCGGGCGGCGCCAAGGCCGAAACGCTCGTCGTCCTCGAAGAGGTGAGCGGCGCGCACGCCCCGCCCGCGCGCACCGTGACCGTCGAGATCGGCGGCCTCGACGTGCGCCCGCGCCTCGTCATTCTGGGACCGGGGTCTGTGCTCGAGATCAAGAACACGGGCAAGATGACGCACGAGCTGTCGACGCCCGACACGACCGAGGTCATGCCCGTCGAGCGCCTGCCGCCGGGCGGCGCGCGCCACGTGAAGTTCGAGAAGGTCGGCGGCTTCGTCGTTCGCGACGCCGAGTACCCGCACATCATGATCTCGGTGATCGTCGTCGACTCGCCTTACTACTCGACGCTCGACGAGCACGGCGCCTTCTCGGTCGCCAACGTGCCCGACGGCAAGGCCAAGCTGCGCGTGTGGACGCGCGGCGCGTGGGCCACCGAGCAGGAGATCGACTGTTCGAAGAAGGAAGAGCTCTCCATCAAGGTCGCCGCGCCCAACGAGAAAGACGCGGCGGAGTAAGGAACGGCCGGACCGCATGTTCCTGTCGAAGATCTGGTTCATCCTCATCTCGCTCGTCGCGGGCGTCGCGCTGACGTTCGCGCTCATCGCCCCGCGGCCGGCGGTACAAAAGCTCGGCGTGTTGGAAGGTCAGCGGCTCGATCGCGCGCAGTATGCCGCCGAGCAGATGTTCAAGGTCGACGCGCACAAGTGGATCGACCGCGTGTCGAAGCTGGGCCGCGACGCCATCGTCGCCGACTCGCTCGACGCGGCGTCGCGCGGCTCGGGCGAGTGGGGCGTCGTGCACAAGACGCTGCAGGATCGTTTCCGCGCGCTCATCCCCGATCTCGCGACGGGCGGCATCTCGACGCTGGTCGCCATGGATCTCAAGGGCCGCGTCGTCGCGCGCGTGGGCGACAACGACAAGGAGTACGGCGACTACATCGGTGGCGCCGAGGTCATCGCGGACGCGCTGCGCGGCTACATGTCCGACGACGTGTGGGGCAACGACGGCAAGCTCTTGCGCGTCGCCGCGTCGCCCGTGCTCTCGAAGAACCACGACCGCATCGTGGGCGCGCTGCTCGTGGGCGCCGAGACGGGCGAGAACCTCGTCGAGCGCCTCAAGAAGAACCTGGACGTCGACGTGGCGCTCCTGCTGCGCGGCAAGGTGATCGCGTCGACGCGCAGCGCGTCTGGGCTCACGCTGCTGCCGGATCTCATCGAGAAGCACACGAAGGAGATCGCCGAGGTCAAGCGCACGCCCGCGATGCCGCTCACGGCGGGCGCCGACAACCTGCTGGCCGTCGCGGCGCCGTTCCCCGGGCAAGCTGGGCAGCAGCAGGCCTACTACGTGCTGCTGGGCATGCAGCCCGCGAAGTCGGATCTGCCGTCGCTGCTGTCGCACACGAGCTCCGACGATCTGAAGTGGGGCAACTTCCCGTGGATCCCGCTGCTGCTCGCGCTCGGCGTCATGATCGGCGTGGGGCTCATCCTGCAGCGCCGCGAGGTCGAGGGTCCGCTCGAGCACCTGCGCAAGGATTTACAGCAGCTCGCGCGCGGCGAGATCACGAAGATCCTCGATAGCCAGTACGGCGGCAAGTTCGGCGGCCTCGCGCGCGACGTGAACGCGGCCATGGAGCGCTACACGCACGCGCCCGCAGCGCCCTCCGAGATGGCGGGCAAGGACCTGAACGCGATCCTGGGCGGCAAGCCCGCGGGCGGCAGCACGTTCGACCTGCCCAGCAAGGACTCGGCGTTCCACGGCAACACGCCCGCGCCGGCGTTCGCGCCGCCCGCGGCCGGTGGCTTCGCGCCGCCTCCCCCGCCCGCCTTCGCGCCGCCGCCGCCCGCGTCGTTCGCGCCACCTCCCCCGCCGTCGGCGGCCGGCTCGGTCTTCGGCGCGCCCGCGTCGAGCGGCCTCGGCTTCAAGAGCATGAGCGGCGGCCTGGGCGCGCCCGCCAAGGCGCCGCCCGCGATCAAGCCCGCGGCCTGGGCGCCGCCGCCACAGACTGTTTCCGCGCCCGCGCCGCTGCCGGCCGCCGCGCTAGGCGGCGGCGACGAAGAGGCCGACAACAGCGAGTCGACGCGCATCGTCCCCTACGACGAGAACGAAGAAGAGGCCGCGCACTTCGCCCACGTCTACGACGAGTTCGTCCAGGCGAAGAAGCAGTGTGGCGAGTCCCAAGCCGGCCTCACCTTCGACAAGTTCATGCAGAAGCTCCGCGACAACAAAGCGGCGCTCGTCAGCAAGCACGGCTGCCGCACGGTCCGCTTCTCGGTCTACGTCAAAGACGGCAAGGCCGCGCTCAAGGCGACGCCGGTTCGCGACTGAAACGCTGGCGCTCCCACACGAGAGCAATAACACCCAGCGGGCCCGCGCCGCTACGAGCTACGGCAGCGGATCGAAGCCGCAAGTAACGGCGCCGCCATCACCCGCGCGCGTACAGATCGTGAGCGTCCCGGCCACGATCTCTGAGACACCGCTGCCGTAGAGTCCCCCGTCGGGAACCGGAGAGCTCGTTGCAGCCAGGCCAGGAAGCACGCAGTTCGAGCCTTCAAGGCAGCGCAATTCTCCGTCGGGCTCGAGGGCGTAGTCCCACACGTGCTCGAACGCGTTGTAGTCATTATAAAATGCGAGCTCTTTGATCGGCCCCGCGAGAAAACGAGCCGAGACCGAAGCTGCGCTGATGTTTGCCGGGGTCGGAAGCAAGCCACCTCCCGTTGGATTGCCCCAGCAGACCGCGCTCTCGTCGATCCGAATCGCGCACGCGAGCCCCATGTACATATAGCGTTTGGTGATCACGCGCGTGACCCCCGTCAGCGCCGACGCGGCGCCCGCGTATGGTCCGCTGCCCGCGTCGACGATGCCGTCGACACCAGCATCGGGCGTTTGAACATCGATCGATCGGTCGACGGCGTCGGTGCCGTTCGTCCAACAGCCGACCGTTCCATCGACGAGCGCCGCGCAGCTGCGATAGTTGCCGACGCTCACTTGCTTGGCAGGTGGCAGCGTCGTGACCCGCGTTGGAGTGTAGACGTCGGGGCCGCCGAACCTCCAGCTCGCTCCCCAGCACCAGACGCTGCCGTCACCGCGAAGCGCACAGAACGGACCACCAGAATTGGAGAGCACGCCTCCAGCGGAGACCTGGCGAACGTCGGTGAGCTCGACGAGGTGAGGCACCGGGTGCTCATTCCCGTCACCGATGTAGTCCCAACCCCAACACCACAAAGATCCGTCGGCCGT
>DATAZS010000485.1:0-8881 GCA_036271915.1 Polyangia bacterium | reverse complement strand
TCGACGAGGACGACGCGCCGCGAGGCGCTCGGGTTTGCGCGCGCCGGCGGGGACACCGTCGCGCTCAAGGCGAAGAGCGCGAGCGGGGCGATTCGACTCCACATGACGTTGATACGCCGCGCGCGCCGCGATGGTTACGGCCGGTCACGACGTGACCTGAATCAGGCGCTCAGGCCGCGTGGCGGCCGACGCGGGCCAATCTGTCGGCGTCCACGAGGTACTCCGCGTAGGTCATGCGGAGGTCGTAGGTTTGCGTGCCCGAGAACTCGATGACGCGGTTGGCGAGCGACTCGACGAACTGCACGTCGTGGCACGAGAAGATCATCGAGGCCTCGCTCTTGAGGAGGCCGTTGTTGAGCGCCGTGATCGACTCGAGATCGAGGTGGTTCGTGGGCTGATTCAGCAGCAGCGTGTTCGGGTCCTGCAGCATGAGCCGCGACAGCATGCAGCGCACGCGCTCGCCGCCCGAGAGGACCTCGACCTTCTTGTGGACCTCGTCGGACGTGAAGAGCATGCGGCCCAGGAACGAGCGGATGAAGGTCTCGTCCCGCGTGTCGGGCGCGTACTGGCGCAGCCACTCGAGCACGCTCTTGTCCGTCGCGAAGTACGCATTGCTCTCCTTCGGGAAGTAGGCAACCTTCGTCGAGCGTCCCCACGTGACGGTGCCGGCGTCGGGCTTGGACTCGCCCGCGAGGATCTCGAACAGCGCCGACAGCACGCGGTCGTCGCCGACGAACGCGACGCGCTCGCCGCGGCCGATCGAGAAGCTCAAACCGTCGAACAGCACGTCGCCGCCGACGGTCTTGCGCAGCCCCTCGACGGTCACGACCTCTTTGCCGAGGGCGCGCTCCGCCTTGAACTGGATGAAGGGGTACTTGCGCGACGAGGGCCGGATGTCGTCGAGCGTGATCTTGTCGAGGAGCTTCTTGCGCGACGACGCCTGGCGAGACTTGGAGGCGTTGGCGCTGAAGCGCGCGATGAACGCCTTGAGCTCGTCGATCTGCTCCGCCTTCTTCTTGTTCGAGGCCGAGCGCTGGCTCAACGCCATCTGGCTCGTCTCGTACCAGAAGGTGTAGTTCCCCGAGTACAGCGTCACCTTGCCGAAGTCGATGTCGGCGATGTGCGTGCAGACCTTGTCGAGGAAGTGGCGGTCGTGGGACACGACGACGACGGTGTTGGGGAAGTCGAGCAGGAACTCCTCGAGCCACAGGATCGAGTCGACGTCCAAGTGGTTCGTGGGCTCGTCGAGCAGCAGGATGTCCGGGTTGCCGAACAGCGCCTGGGCCATGAGCACGCGGACCTTGTCCGTGTCTGACAGGTCCTTCATCAACAAAGCGTGCTTCGCCTCGGCGACGCCGAGCTCGCTCAGCAGCTTGGCGGCCTCGGGCTCGGCGTTCCACCCGTTGAGGTCGGCGAACTCCGCCTCCAGCTCACCGGCGCGCTCGCCGTCGGCCGCGCTGAAGTCCGGCTTCGCGTACAGGGCGTCCTTCTCGACGATGAGCGCGTGCAGCCGCTTGTGCCCCATGATGACCGCCGTGAGCGCCGGCACCTCGTTGAAGGCGAAGTGATCCTGGGACAGCATGCTGAGCCGCTTGTTCGGCTCGATGCTCACGGAGCCGGAGGTCGACTCGATCTTCCCCGCGAGGCACTTGAGGAAGGTCGACTTCCCCGCGCCGTTCGCGCCGATGAGCCCGTAGCAGTTGCCGGGCGTGAACTTGACGTCCACCTCCTCGAACAGGCTCTGGCTACCGAACGCGACGGACAGGTTCTGCGTGGTGATCATGAGGGGCGGCGGTATTACGCCGACGGTGCGGCAGGTTCAAGGGGAACCGTCGGCGACCTCGGGACGGCGCCTCGCTGGACGGCACGGCGATTCTCCGCTAGTCGGAGGAGGTGCAGGAAGGCTCTCGGTCCGCTGACCTGCGCCGGCTGTTGTCGGCGCGGGCGACGCTGGCGTCCGCTCGCGCCGGCGGCACCGACTGCGTGCGGCTGTCCGCCGGCCTCGCCGACGGGTTGCCGGGCCTCATCGTCGACCGCTTCGGCCCGCTCGTCGTCGCCGTCGACTACGCGGGACAGGCGGCCGACGGCCTCACGGCGCGCGCGCTCCTCGATCTCGTGCGCGGCGTGTTCCCCGAGCATCACGTCGTCGTGAAGGCGCGCTCCGCCGTGGACGGCACCAACAAGTACGTGACGCTCCACGAGCCCGGCGCGGACGTCCCACCGCTCGTCGCCACCGAGCGCGGGCTGAGGTTCGAGATCGGCGTCGATCCGGCGCACGACTTCGGCATCTACCTCGACGCCGCCAAGGCGCGCCTCTACGTGCGCGACGCGGCGCGCGGCCGACGCGTGTTGAACCTGTTCTCGTACACGGGCGCCTTCGGCGTCGCGGCCGCCGCGGGCGGCGCCGCGGATGTCGCCAACGTCGATCCGTCGCGCGACTACCTGGCCTGGTCGCTGCGCAACGCCGCGCTCAACGGCGTGCAGATGCGCGTCTTGCCGGACACGGCGCAGGATCACCTCGCGCGACACCTGCGGCGCATCGCGCGCGATCCGGAGCGCGCCAACTACGACCTCGTGATCGTCGATCCGCCGGCCTTCGGCGTGGGGCGCGGCAACGAGCGCGTGCTGCGCCTGCTGTGGCCCGAGCTGTTCTCGAGCCTGCGCACGATGTCACCGTCCCAGATCGTGCTCATGTCCAACGACAAGGCCTTTCGGTCGCGCCAGAGCTTCGAGGAGCTGGTCCAGGCGGAGCTCGGCGCGCTCTATCGGTTCGAGCGCCTCGGCACGCATCTGACGGCCGACGATCTGGCGGCCGAGCGGCCTACGCTGCTGTGGACGCCCGGCGTCGAGGATCCGTACTACGTCGAGCCCGTCGTCCTCGCGGGCACGCGCGCGCTCTGATCTGTGAACTGTTCGTGGCGGGAGCATGGACGGTTCCGCGGGGGCGCGCCTCGTGGTATGCGACGACCATGAGCCGCATTCATCGTTCACTCCCGCCCGCTGGCACCAAGATCGGCATCGCCTTCTCGGGTGGCCTCGACACCCGTTGCGCCGTCGCGTGGTTCGCCCGCAGCGGCCTCGAGGTCTACTCGTACACGGCGGATCTGGCCCAGCCCGACGAGTCGTCAACCTCCGACATTCCGCCCGTCGCGCTTCAGCACGGCGCCAAGAAGGCGCGCCTCATCGACTGCCGCGAGGCGCTCGTGCGCGAGGGGCTCATCGCGATCCAGTGCGGCGCGTTCCACCTCGGGGCCGCCGGTCGCAAGTACTACAACACGACGCCGCTCGGCCGCGCCGTGACGACGACGGCGATCGTGCGCGCGATGAAGGAAGACGGCGTCAACATCTTCAGCGACGGCAGCACGCACAAGGGCAACGACATCCAGCGCTTTTACCGCTACGGCATCCTCACGAACCCGGCCCTCACAATCTACAAGCCGTGGCTGGACCAGAAGTTCGTCGACGCGTTCGGCGGCCGCAAGGAGATGAGCGAGTACCTGAACGGCCTCAACCTCCCGTACCGCATGGGCGTCGAGAAGGCGTACAGCACGGACGCCAACTGCCTGGGCGCGACGCACGAGGCGAAGGACCTCGAGTTCCTCGACAAGGGCATGCGCATCGTCAACCCGATCATGGGCGTGGCGTTCTGGAAGCCCGAGGTCCGAATCGACGCCGAGGAGGTCACGGTCGGCTTCGAGCAGGGCCTGCCGACGACGGTGAACGGCAAGCGCTTCGCGACGCAGTTCGACCTCTTCATCGCCCTCAACGTCATCGGCGGTCGCCACGGCTTCGGCATGAGCGATCAGATCGAGAACCGCGTCATCGACGCCAAGAGCCGCGGCATCTACGAGGCGCCCGCGCTCGCGCTGCTGCACGTCACCTACGAGCGCCTGCTGTCGGCGATCCACAACGAGAACGCCACCGACCAGTACACCGTCATGGGCCGCCGCCTGGGCCGCCTGCTGTACGAGGGCAAGTGGTTCGATCCCGAGGCCATGATGCTGAAGGACGCCATGGCGCGCTGGATCGCGCCTTCGATCACAGGCCACGTCACGCTCGACCTGCGGCGCGGGGACGACTACACGATCGTCTCGACGGTGGCGCCGCACATGGCGTACGACCCGCACAAGCTGTCGATGGAGAAGGTCGAGAGCCTGTTCTCGCCCGAGGACCGCATGGGCGCGCTCGAGATGCAGAACCTGTCGGTGCTCGACAACCGCGCGTTCCTCATCAACCACCTGGAATCGATCCAGCTGTTGACCGAGGGCCCCGCGCGCCGCGAGCTCACGGAGATCCTGGGCGACGCCCCCGACACCTCGAAGAAGTGAGCGTGAGCTCCCCGCCCCCGGTCTGAAGAATCGCCTCGGGCGACGGTCGAATTTTTCCCCACTTCGACCCCGCGCCCGCACTTCTCCTGCGAGAACAAATTCCACCATCGCAGGAGAGAAATCACATGCATCGCAGAATCGCGACAGGGCTGCTGGGGCTGGTCATGGGAGGCCTCGGCATCGGGGCTTGCGACGTCGAGGGGACCGTCGCTGGCGACGAACCGAGCGTAACGACGACCACGAGCGCGATCGTCAACGCGACCAACACGACGGACAACGAGCGCTACTGGGGCGACTTCAACGGTGACGGCACCGACGATCTGATCATCGTGACGGCGGGCGGCTCGTACGAGTATCTCGGTGTCACGGGCGGCGGCTTCACGCCGAACGTGTGGGTCCGCAACGATCTCACTCTCGGCCACGTCGCCTTCATCCCGGGCCAGTTCGGCGGCCCGGGCACGCCGACTGACGTCCTCATCGTGACGTCGGGCGGCACCTACGAGTACCGGGGCGAGTTGGGCGGCGGCTTCACGCCGAACATCTGGGTCCGCAACGACCTCACGCTCGGCAACGTGCAATACACCGTGGGCGACTGGAACGCCGACGGGACCTCGGATCTGATCATCACGACGGCCGGCGGGTCCTACCAATACATGGGCCAGTCGACGGGCGTGTTCACGCCCAACACGTGGGTGCGCACGACGTTGCCGCTCGGCACGGTGAAGTACACCGTGCGCCACGTCGGCGTCGAGGATGACGTCATCATCACGACGGACGGAACCCGGGCTCCCGGCGGCTCGTTCCTTTATCTGGGCAACATCGGCGCGACGGGCTTCACCTTGGGCTCGTGGTCGCGCTCCGATCTCACGCTCGGGAAGGTCGCGCTCGTCGCGGGAAACTGGTCGGGTCCTGGGGCAGACCTGCTCATCACGACGGCGTCGGGCACCTCCCTCGACATGAACATCGGCGGCCGCTACTACACGCCGGGCGTCTATGTCCGCTCGGACTGGACGTTGGGCCAGGTGAAGTTCACGCGCGGCAACTTCGATCACGCCGGCGGCGGCGACGATCTCATCATCACGGTCGCGAGCGGCTCGTACGAGTACACGACCAACTCGGGCAACGGCACCGCCTTCGGCGGTTTCAACGTGGACCAGTGGGTGCGCCACGATTTATCGCTAGGCAAGGTGGACTACTTCACGGGACATTTCAGCGGTGTCAGCACGCCCGACAGCCTCATCATCATGACGGCCGGCGGCTCATACGAGTACCTGGGCGCCGTTGGCGGCGGCTTCGTCGGCAACGCCTGGGTGCGCACGAACCTACCGCTCGGCAACGTGCAGTACTTCTAACGCGTCTTCGTTCGTCACAGAAAACGCGAGGTTCGGGAACGCCGGACCTCGCGTTGTTGCGTGCAGGATGCCCAGGCCGTGCATCAACGAACCACCCTTTGCGCTGGGTTGCCTCGATCGCGTGCTCTGATGGGCTGTCGGCGTCGATCGACGAGGTGTCCCATGAAGAAAATTCTATTGCTCCTGCTCCCGCTCGCGGCGTGCTCGAGCGGCGCATCGAGCTCGAAGACCTCCGGCACCGCCGGATCGACCGACGCGGGGCAGGGGAGCGCGGCGGGCATGATGGGGGCGACCGGCGTGGCGGGCCAAAGTGGCGGCGCTGGCACGATGGGAAGTGCAGGCGTGGTGGGCGCCGCTGGTGATTCGGGCGCTGCGGGCGCGAGCGGCGCGGCTGGGGCGACGAGCACGGCGGGCATCACGGGGACAGCCGGAATGACGGGCGCGGCGGGCTCTTCCGCGCCCGACGCGGCGGTGGACTCGGGCGTCGCCATCGTGCCGTTTCCCTCGACGCAGACGGTGAAGTTGATGGTCGTCGGGTCGTCGAACGAGATCGGCACTTGCTGGCGCGCGTACCTCTGGCAGGAGCTTCACCTGAACGACATCACCAACTTCCACTTCGTCGGACAGCAGAGCGGCGGACCGAGTTGCACCGTCATGGGGTGGAACGACACGGCCCTGCAGGCGATGAGCGGCATCGTCATCACGAACCTTCCCGCGAGCACCTATCTGGGCTGGTTCATGGCCAATCCGCCCGATGTCATCCTCATGCACTTCGGCGGCGCCGACATCCTCGACGGCATGCCCGTCGAAGGCGTCATGAAGGCCTACGGGACGGCGCTCGCGCAGGCGCGCATCGTGAATCCGAAGGTCGTATTGCTCATCGCCGAGCACACGCCCGAGGGCAAGGACGCCATCGCGACGCTCGATGCCGACGTCGCGGCTTGGGCGCCGACCGTCAGCACGGCCGAGTCACCGGTCGTCGCCGTCGATCTTTATACAGGCATGCTTCCTTCGGACTTCTCCGACGGCGTGCACCTCAACGCGACGGGCGCGCAGAAGGTCGCGGACCGCTTCTACGCGAAGCTCGCGCCGTTCTTCAAGTAGCCGTCTTCCGAGGCTCACGCCGCGCGGAGCAGCAGCGCGCAGATCCGCATGCGCGAGCCGATCTCGGCGTCGATCGGAATCGCGCGATCCCAGCGCCACTCCTCGCGACGGACGATGTCGAGATCGTGCGGCACGCGCTCGAGCAGGCGGTGGGTCCCGAGCAGCAACAGCTCGTCTCCCACGGCCTCGAGGTCGCCCGTCGTCGCGCGCCGTGTGTAGCGCTCGGCGACGTCGGAGGTGAGCACGGCCGCCGGCGCGTGCGCGCGCAGGAAGCGCAGGTGATCGTGTTGGACGCGGTGGGCGAACAGCATGTTGGCGAGCGCGAGCGTGGGCTGCTCGAGGAGCGGCACGCCGAACCGGTCCTCGTAGGCACGCCGCGCGTAGCGCTCGAGCGGCTCGTTGAGCTGACTCAGCACCATCTGCGAGACGACCAGATCCGGCCGGCCGCCGAGGTACGCCCACGGACGCGGCTCCGACACGACGTAGCTTTGAAAGAGCGCGCGCATCCGCGCCGCGCCTTCGCGCGCGTCGGCGGCGCCGTCGATCGCCGCGCGCGCGCGCGTCCGCCACGCCGCCGCGATCCCCGTGAGGTCGGCGCCGTGGAGCTCGAAGCGCGCGCGCCGCGCGCCGCCGCGCGCGCCCAGCGTCGCCTCCATCGCCTCGCGGTCCACGTCGACGAGCACGACCTTCCCAAAGGACTCGGCCAGCTCCTCGAGCGGCAAGTCGTACGCCCGGCCCGCGCCCAGCACCCAGACGACGTCCCGCCGCGCGAGCGTCGCCACGGCGTCCATGATGAACCGCCGTGAACGCTCGCCGTGCGCGTCCCACCCCGGCCGATTCCGTCGGTACTCTCGGTCGATGCTCTCGGCGTTTCGTACGTAGTCGAGGGCGCGAAAGCTGAGCGGCTCGATCGCGGGCGCGTATGGCCACGGCGGCAGCGACGCCGCGAGCTCGGCGATGGCCTCGAGGGCGTCGCCCAGCGCGCAGCGGGGCACGCCGTCCGGCGGCTCGATTCGAGACGAGATCTCGGCGAACAGCTTCAGCTTCGGGTACGCCTCGGCGGGGAAGGGCGCGCCGCCGCCGAGCGCCCGCTCCGTCGCGACCAAATCCTCGGTCGACAACACGCCGTCGACTTGTTTGCCCTCGTCAATCGCCCAGCCGAGCGCGCGCCGAAGCCGGCCCACGGCCGCGTGCCGCGTCTCCGTACGGCGAAGCTCCACAGGAACAAAGGTCGCAGATCGCTGGCGAACGGCTCGCGGAAAACGAGGGCATTTCCTCGCGGCGGCCGCCGCCGTTGAAGACGGACGCGACAATCGGCGGCGGTTTGTCGGAGCCGGAAAAGAACGCGGGACCGCTGCGCGTTGGCTGTCTTTTCGCTGCTGCGGATATGGCTGCGGATCCGCGCGACGCGCGCTACTGCGTCGGCGTGCTCGTCGCGCAACGGCGGAGCGGCACGGGATCGGCGAACGGATAGGCGACGAACGCGAGGAGGTCCGCGCGATCCGTCGCGGACATGGCGCGGAACAGCTCGCTCGGGCCCTGCGCTTCACCGCCGTGCCAGAGGATGGCCTCCGTGAGGCTGCGCGCGCGGCCGTCGTGCAGGTAGACCGGAACCGCCTTCGCGTTCTGGTTCGGCGTGAAGGCGCTCTCGGATTGATACATGACGGACGAGCCCGTCCCATTTCCCCACAGCGGGCACGTGCGCCACTCGGCGCCCGTCGCCGAACCTTCTTCGACGGGCGCGTCGTCGGCGAGGCCGGGGCCCATGTCGTGGATCAACAGATCGGTGAACGGTTGAATGGCGATGTTGCGCATCTCGGGGATCGGGAACTTCGACGACGTCACGAGGTTCGGGATGTGGCACCGGTTGCAGCCGATCGACATGAAGAGCGTCTGACCCCGCTGCGCCTGCGGATCGTCGAAGTTTCGCCGCGGCGGCACGGAGAGCCCGCGCAGGTACGACTGGATGTGCGTCAGATCGGTGGCCGACAGCTCGGTCGTCGCGTCGTTGATCGCCTTCAAGCAGGCGGTCTGTCCGGCGCCGCACCGGTGCTTCGGAAAGAGCGGCGACGTCAGGCCGATGTCGTTGTTGAAGGC
>DATAZS010000484.1:0-9421 GCA_036271915.1 Polyangia bacterium | reverse complement strand
CGTCTGGTACGCGCTGCACCGCGCGGGCATGGAGATCCCGTTCCCGGCGATGAACATCAACGTCACGGAGATGAACGAGGATCGCGAGCAGCGCAAGGTCGACGAGGAGTACGCGCGCCGGCTCGACGCCCTGTCGCGCGTCGACGTGTTTCGCGCGCTCGACGCCGAGAAGATCGACCGCCTCGCGCGCCGCATGCGCATGATCATCTACGGGCCGGGCGAGGTCGTGCTGCGCCAAGGCGATCCGGGAGACTCGCTCTACGTCGTGCGCGCGGGCAGCGTCGCCGTCCAGCTGGGCGCGGACGGCGCACGCAAAGAGATCGCGACGCTGTCAGCGGGACAGTTTTTTGGCGAGATGTCGCTCATGACGGGCGAGTCGCGCTCGGCGACGGTCGTCGCGAAGAGCGACTGCGAGTGCTACGTCGTCGACAAGCAGGCGTTCCAGGAGATCCTCGAGGAGCGCCCCGAGCTCGCGGGCATTATCAGCGACATCCTCTCGCGGCGGCAGATCGTGCTCGACGGCGCGACGGCCGAGGCGGCGCTCGCGAGCCAGACCGTGCAGAAGAACCAGCTCCGCTCCAAGATCGCGGCGTTTTTCGGCATCAAGCCGAAGGCGTGAGCGCGTCTTGCGCGTCTTTTTTGATGATGGGCCGCACGTCGACGCCCGTCATGCCCGCGCGGCGCGCGGCCTCGAGGCCGAGGTCGGTGTCCTCGTAGACGGTGCAGCGCGCGGGCGCGACGCCCAGGCGGCGCGCGGCCTCGAGGAAGACGTCGGGCTCGGGCTTGTGGCGCGCCGTGTCCTCGGCGGCGACGACGGCGCCGAACCAGTCGGCGATGCCGAGCGTGTCGAGCGTGCGCGTCACGAGGCGGCGCGTGCTGCCCGACGCCACGGCGAGCGGCCCGTCGGCGCGTCGCGCGCGCGCGATCTCGACGATGGGCTCGATGGCGCGGATGGCGAGCGCGCCGCTCATGAGGCCCTCGACGTAGGCACGTTCCTTGTCGGCGGCGACGGCGACGGGATCGAGCGCGAGGCCCGCCTCCTCGATCAGCATGGCGGCGATACGCGTCGTCGGGACGCCGCCGAGGGCATAGAAGCGCTCCTCGGTGAAGACGAGGCCGTGCTGGCGCGCGATGACCTGCCACATGCCGAAGTGAACGGGCATCGTGTCGGCGAGCGTGCCGTCGAGATCGAAGATGAACGCCTGGGTCACGGCGGTCGACTTTGGAGAGGCCCGCGCGGGCTGTCAACCGCGGGGGGCCGCTGCTGCTAGACTGCCGATGTGTCCGTTTGCCCGCAGTGCCGCACGCAGTACCCCGCCGGGGTCGAGGTGTGCCCGAAGGACGGCGCGACGCTCACGCCGTCCGGCGCCGCCACGAGCGAGCTCGTGACCGCGCCCACGCTGCCCGAGCTCCGCGCGGCGCCGTCAGCCGCGTCCTCGGGCATCACGCCCGTGGTCGTGCCGTTGGGCCCGATCGCGTCGGGCGCGCTCGCGACGGCGGCGCAACCATCGCCGGGCGCCGACTTCGACTCCCTCATCGGCGCGACGCTCGCGGGGCGCTACGAGATCGTGCGCCGCATCGGCGAGGGCGGCATGGGCGCCGTCTACGAGGCGCGCCACACGCTCATCGGCAAGCGCGTCGCCGTCAAGGTGCTGCTCGAGAAGTTTTTGACGAAGAGCGACTTCGTCGCGCGCCTGCTGCAGGAGGCGCGGCTCGCGAGCTCGATCGGGCACGAGAACATCGTCGACGTCACCGACTTCGGCACGACGGACGACGGCCGCTCGTTCGTCGTCATGGAGTTCCTCGACGGCGAGGCGCTGTCGCAGCTCGTGATGCGCGAGGCGCCGCTGCCCATCGAGCGCAGCCTGCGCATCGCGCGCCAGGTCGCGTCCGCGCTGGGCGCCGCGCACGCGAAGGGCATCTACCACCGCGACATCAAGCCCGAGAACGTCTACCTCGTGCGCCGCGGCGACGCCGACTTCGTCAAGGTCGTCGACTTCGGCATCTCGAAGGCCGTCAAGCAGGGCGGCCAAGGGGGCGAAGAAGGCCCCGAGGTATATCGCCTCACGCACACGGGCCTGCTGCTCGGCACGCCGCTCTACATGTCGCCCGAGCAGGCGCGCGGGGACGAGGATCTCGACCACCGCGTCGACATCTGGGCCACGGGCGTCATGATGTACGAGTGCCTCACGGGCGAGGTGCCGTTCCGCGCGAACAACTACCTCGGCATCATCTCGCAGGTGCTCACGCACACGGCGGCGCCACCGTCGAAGGTGCGCCCCGAGCTCGGCATCCCCGACGCCGTCGAGGCGGTCGTCATGCGCGCCATGGAGAAGGATCGCACGCGCCGTTACGCCGCGATGGCGGATCTCGAGCACGATCTCGAGCGGCTGCTCGCGGGCGATCAGAACGTGGGGCTGCCGCTCGTGGCCGACGTGCCGAAGCTCACGCCGCCGCCGCGTCGTTGGCACCTGGGGCTCGTCGCCGTCGTCGCGCTCGGCGTGGGCGTGACGTTCGCGTTGTCGCGCTCGGCGGGCGGCGGACCGCCGGCTGAGAGCGCGCCGCCCGTGATGGCGCCCGTGGCGGCACACCCGAGCGCGGCGCCCGCGATTCGACCTGAGGAGCCAGAGACGGTCGACCACGCGTCCGAGCGGCTCGCGCGTCCGCCGACGCCGCGCCCGCACGCGCGCGTCGAGCGTCACGTCTCCGCGAGCGTCCCCCTCATCAAATCATCGTCGTCCTCTTCTTCTCCCGACTCGCTCAAGCGCGGCGTGCTGCCGCCCGGCTCGCGCGAAGCCTATCCAGACCAGTGACACCGTTCCTGGTATCCTCGCGGCGGTCCGACGTGCGCGCGTCCCTCGCTCCTCGGTTGGCGGTCGTCATGTTCGTGGCGCTGGCTGCGCGCGCGCCGCGCGCGTTCGCGGCCGACGACGCGACCGCGCAGGCGCGCTCGCACTACGAGATGGGCCTCAAGCTCTTCGACGCGCGTGAGAACGAGCAGGCGCTCATCGAGTTTCGCGCCGCGGACGACCTGAAGCCGCGCCCCGCCGCGCTGTTCATGATGGCCCAGTGCGAGTACCTCCTCGGCCGCCTCAAGGACGCGCGCGCGCACTACGCGCGCTACGCGAGCGAGAACCCCGACGGCGAGTTCGTCGAGCTGGCCAAGGATCGCATTCAGAGCATCGACAAGCGCCCGAGCACGTTCGTCATCAACACCGTGCCCGACGACGTCACGGTCCACATTCGCGCCGAGGGCACGCCGTCCGTCGCGACCGACGTCACGGGCCAGGCGCCCAACAACTTCCAGGTGCGGCGCGGCCGTTATCGCATCGACGTCACGAAGGCGAAGTACCAGGGCCAGACGCGCGTCGTCGACGTCGACATCGCCGAGACGAAGCCGCTGTTCTTCAAGCTCGACCCCATCCCCGCGCGCCTCGAGATCGAGACCGTGCCGCCGATCGCGACGCTGTACGTGAACGGCAACCGCGCGCGCAATCCGTACCGCCAGGACGTCTCGCCCGGCCCCGTCGAGGTCTTCGCCGAGGCGCCCGACCACGACAGCAAGACGATCGACTTCACGCTGAGCCCTGGCGAGCAGAAGCACCTGCTCGGCCCCGACGCCATGCGCCTCAACTACGCGCAACGTTCGGGCCGCCCTGAGCTCACCGTCGCCTCGGGCGTCATCGGCGCCTTCGTCGGCGCGGGCGCCGTCGCGGCGGCGATCGGCCCTCACCTCGAAGACGCGAACGTCGCGTCCGTCTTGCTCGTGAGCGGAGGCGGCATCGTCGGCATCATCGGCGGCGCGCTCATCGCGACGCCCTTCGTACCGAAGTACATCCCCGACAACCATGCTCTTTTCATCCTGGGCGACATGTGGATAGGTGGCGCCGAAGGGGCGCTCATCGGCATCCTCGCGCAGAGAATCGTCTCTCAGAGCGAGGCGACGTCGACGTCCTGCCTCGGGCACAGCCCTTGTCGGCCGCCCCTCGGCGTTCAGCTGCGCGCCGGATTCTTCGGGAGCATCCCGGGCCTCGCCCTCGGGCTCACGACGGGCGCGCTCACGGCCGACCACGCGCCCACGTACGGCCGCGCGGCGCTCATCCAAAGCGCGGCGCTCGGCGGCGCCATCGCGGGCGGCCTCGCGCAAATCACGGCGCGCCTGGGCGGTGGCTCGGACTGGACGGTCCACGATCGCTCGGTGCCGAGCTCGGACCAAGGCCAGAGCTGCGTCCCCGATGGAATGTCGGGAAGCCAGTCTCTGCAGCTGTGCGCTTACTCGACGACGAGCATTCTCAACCTCGTCCCGGGCGCGCTCATCGGCCTCAATCTCGGGCTCGCCGCGGGGCTCGCCGCGGCCTACCTGCCCGATCAAACGAAGTACGGGCCGACCTGGAAGCGCGTGTTGGTCGTCGATCTCGCCGTCGGCGCCGGCATGGTGGCGGGCGCCACGATCGGCTGCGTCGCGAATCAGGGTTGCCTCGATCAGGATCCCAACTCGACGGCACGCGCGATCTCCGCGGGGTCGGCGCTCGCGGGCGGTGCCGTCGGTTTGATCGGCGGTATCCTGCTCACGCGACACTTCGACGATGACGGGCAACCGCCGAGCACGATCGCCTCTTCGCTCACGTTCGTCCCGACGCCCGGACCGCCGGGCGGGTCGCTCCCCGGGTTGAGCGCGATGGGCGCGTTCTGAATCAAACCTCGAAGCCGAGCGCGCGGAGCTCGGCCTCGAGCGCGTCGAGCTCGCGGCGCACGCCCGCGGGCGAAGGGCCGCCCGTCACGGTTCGCGCAGCAACGGCGCGCGCCGGATCGAGCGCCTCGAGCACCTTCGGCGTGAGCTTGGGATCGATGGCGGCGAGATCGCTCGCGCCGAGCGCGCGCAACGACACGCGCAGCTCCTCGGCGCGGCGCACGAGCTTGCCGACGACTTCGTGCGCCGTGCGGAACGGCATTCCGCCGCGCACGAGCTCCTCGGCGAGATCCGTGGCGCCCAACGCTGGATCGCCCGCCGCCGTCTTCATGCGCTCGGTGTCGAACTCGAGCCCGTCGACGAGCCCCGGCATGACGTCGAGCACGAGGCGCGCCGTCTCGACGGCGTCGTAGAACGGCTCCTGCGTCTCCTGCAGATCCTTGTTGTAAGCGAGCGTCAGGCCCTTGCTGATCGTGAGCAGCGCCACGAGATCGCCGATGACCCGCGCCGGCTTCGCGCGCAGCAGCTCGGCGATGTCGGGGTTGCGCTTCTGCGGCATGAGCGAGCTTCCCGAGCAGTAACCCTCGCCGAGCCGCACGAACCCGAACTCCGTCGTCGACCACAGCACGAGCTCCTCGCCGAGGCGCGACGCGTGCACGCCGAGCAGCGCGCACGCGAACGTGATCTCCGCGGCGAAATCGCGGTCGGACACAGCGTCGAGGCTGTTGTGCGTGGGCTCCTCGAACCCGAGCGCCTTCGCCGTGTGCGCGCGATCGATGAGCAGCCCCGTCGCCGCGAGCGCGCCCGAGCCGAGCGGCGATTGCCCCGCGCGCTTGACGGCGTCGACGAGCCGCCCGCGATCGCGCCGCAACATCTCGGCGTACGCGAGCAGGTGGTGTCCCAGCGTCACGACCTGCGCGCGCTGTAGGTGCGTGTACCCGGGCAGCAGCGTGTCGGCGTGCTCGCGCGCGCGCCGCGCGAGCGCGAGGCGCGTGCGGTCGATCCCCGCGATGAGATCGATCGCCGTGCGCCGCGCGAAGAGGCGCAGATCGGTCGCGACCTGATCGTTGCGGCTACGCGCCGTGTGCAGCCGCCGCGCCGGCTCGCCCACGAGCTCGATGAGCCGCGACTCGACGTTCATGTGAACGTCCTCCATGGCGGCGTCCATCTTGCGCTCGCCGCGCTCGAACTCGCCCGCGACCTGGTCGAGGCCCTTTTCGATCACCTCGGCATCGGCCGCGCTGATGAGGCCCACCGACGCCAGCATGCGCGCGTGCGCCTGACTGCCGCGCACGTCGTCGCGCAGCAACCGTCGGTCGAAGTCGATGGAGGCGTTGAGCGCCGCGGCCGCGGGATCCATGGCGCCGGAAAATCGCGCGCCGCGTCCACCGGTAGGCGATTTCATCGTCGACATGCGCGGTCTTTTACCACCGAACCTCCGGCTCGGATCTTCAAGAAGAAGTTACACGTCGAAACGTGCGTTCTTCCGTCGAGCACGCTACGATTTATTCCAAGGGCGACCGCGACCGGCTGGCCCAACAAGGAGGACAAGAACGCATGAGTCAACGCACCCACCAGAACGGTACGATTTCTCACCGCACTCTTTCACGCTTCGGTGCCAAAGGAGCCCGAGCGTAGCTAGCCTCCGGAGCTCCAGCCACACGGGGCTCCAGATACCGACAGGGTTTTCGAGCTCGCAGCACCCGAAACCGACCCAGCGGCGAAAGCTCGCGCCAAAAGGTCATAAATCGGGCGGCGCCTCGAGGCGCTAGCTCAGACCAGCCCAGTAACGGACTCTCAACGCGCCGGTGAGACCCAAGGTCTCCCGGCGCGTTTCTATTTATTCGGGGTCCGGCTCGCTGCCGCTCGCAAACCCCGAACCCCCTCGCCGAGCCGGCGAAGCCGTCTCGACTCGCGGACGTCAAACAACCGTCGCTTGATCGTGTACGTCCGCGAATCTCGCGGGGCGAGCGCAGAAAGAATCGGCCGGAAGTCGCTTGGTCGTGTGCGTCCGTGAACCACGAAGGGCGAACGCAGGAACCATCAGCGGGCGGGGTGGGTGTTCGTCCCGCGCGCAGTTCCGCAGCGCCCCGTACGCACGCCGAGCAGATCCGGCTACAAGCGCGAGGACTGTTTGAGCACGGGACGAACACCCACCCCGCCCGCCGCGCCCGAAGCGAGTCCGTAAGGGCCCGAGCGAGTAAGCGTCCGATCCGAAGCGTCCCGTCGCCTGAAGTGGCGAGTGGCCTACGAAGCCCGCTTGACGCGCAGCCCGTTCACTTCGTCGAGGAACTTGGCCGTGGTCTCGATGCTGTTCTCCAGCGACTCGATGACCAAGTTCAGCAAGCCCTCGTTCTCGAAGCGCAGAACCTCATAGTAGCGCTGACGCTCGATGGAGTGGATGACCGCCGGCAGGTAGCCGTGGCGGATCAAGATGTAGTTCATGAGGAGCCGCGCGACCTTGCCCGAGTTCTTCGTCCACGGGTAGATGTTGAGCAGCTTGAAGTGCGCCTTCGTCGCGCGCTTGATCGGGTGCAGCTCCTGAAACTCCTCCGAGGCGAGCCACTCCTCCAACTTGCGCATCTTGTAGGCGATTTTCTCGGGCGGCGCGATCTCGTGATAGTAGAGCCGGTGCAGCGGGTTCTCTTTTCGGTAAGGGAACGCCTTCGCGGCCGCCTCGGGCGTCAGCAGCGCGTAAAGTTTGCGCACGAGCTCGAGATCGATCGGCACCGGCTTCTTCGACGAGTTGGCGTCGCGCACGAAGTCGACGGCCAGCTTGTGGTTGCGGACCTCTTCGTACATCGGGATCAGCGTGACATCACTGATGATGCGCGAATCGATCGCCGCCTTGAGCTCGGAGTACGAGAGCACGACGCCTTCGAGCGCGTTGTCGTGGAAGATCCAGGAGACGTCGAGACGATCCTGATAATTTTTCAGGATGTTGGCGGGATAGCCGGCTTGCTTCCCGCGCAGCGTCTCCATCTTGGCGTCGAGCTCGAAGAACTTGGCGTCCATCCCCATCTCCTACGTTAATCCTTCCTTTGATCCAGGCGGCCTCGGGCGGGCACAGGAAAAGGCTTCAGCTCCGAGACCCGCAGAATCGTATCCCCGGAGAACCCTTTGGTCAAGCGGGGTTAGCTCACTTCGTCGCCCGGCGAGCCTCGCGGGAACACCGTCCCATATTGCTCGGAGGTTTCGTAAGGTCAGGCACCTCACGATCATGGCGCCCCCAGCTTTGAGCCCGCCCGCTGGCCCGTCTCGGCGGGACGGGCGTCTATTCCATTGGATACGCCCAGAATCATTTGGGATTTCAAAGACGCCAAAACTTGACTCCCCGTGGTCCTGGGGAAAAATGACGGACCATGGTGGCCGCGACCGTTCGCCCTGAATGCCCCGTTGCGTCATCGCGTCGGGTTGACGGAATTCGGGGACTCACGCGGGGTTCGGGGTGACCGAGCCCGTCGAAATTGGTGCTGGTGAGGGGACGCGGCTCCACGAGCCGGTGCTGCTCGAACAGGTGATCGAGATGCTGCAGCCACGTCCCGGCGCCAGCTTCTGTGACGGGACCGTCGGCATGGGCGGCCACGCGCGCGCCATCCTCGAGCGCACGGCGCCGAACGGGCGGCTCATCGGGATCGATCGCGATCGCGACGCGATCGCCGAGGCGCGCGTGACGTTGCAGAGCTTCGGTGACCGCGTGACGCTCGTTCACGCGCCGTTCTCGCGAGCGCGCGCCGTGCTCGAGGAGCTGGGCGCCGTGCCCGTCGACGGGTTCCTCGTCGACCTCGGCGTGTCGTCGCCCCAGCTCGACCGACCAGAGCGCGGGTTCTCGTTTCGCTCGGGCGGACCGCTCGACATGCGTATGGACCAGAGCGGGGGCGAGACGCTGGGCGACTTTCTCGGCCGCGTCGCCGAGGGCGACCTCGAGCACATCATCCGAGAGTACGGTGAGGAGCGCTTCGCGCGCCGCATCGCGCGCTCGATCGTCGAGGCGCGCGACGCCGGCGGCCTCACGTCGACCGCCGAGCTCGCGACGGTCGTCGCGCGCGCCATGCCCGTGCACGAACGGCACAAGAACCCCGCGACGCGCACGTTCCAGGCGCTGCGCATCGCGCTCAACGACGAGCTCGGGCAGCTGGGCACGTTCCTCGACGACGTGACCGACTGCTTGCGGCCGGGGGGCCGGCTGTGCGTCATCGCGTTTCACTCGCTCGAGGATCGGATCGCGAAGCGGAAGCTGCGCGCGCTCGCGGGGCGCGACGGCGGCGGCCCCGCGCGGCTGCGGCTGCTCAACAAGCACGTCATCATCGCCGACGACGCCGAGCGCGATCGCAACCCGCGCTCGCGGTCGGCGAAGCTGCGCGCCGTGGAGAAGCTCTAGATGGCGCGGACGACGCACATCGGGCAGGTCGAACGCCGCGCGCCCATCGCGCCGCTGGGCGCGATCATCGACACGAGCGGCCGGCGCGGCATCGGCGTCGGCGCGTTCGTGCTCGCGCTCGTGACGGCGGGCGCGCTCGTCCACGTGGGCGTGCGCATGAAGGGCATCGAGGTCGCGTACGATCTCGGGCGGGAAAAGCGCGTCAACACGCAGCTCGAGGAGGAGCGCCGGCGCCTCAACATCGAGATCGGCATGCTCAAGGATCCCGTGCGGGTCGTCGGCATCGCGCGCGACAAGCTGAAGATGGGGCCGCCCGCGCAGTCGGACGTCGTGCGCCTCGCGCCGGGGCA
>DATAZS010000483.1:0-1512 GCA_036271915.1 Polyangia bacterium | reverse complement strand
GATCCACGGCCCGTTCGCAAGCGTCGTCGTGTCGAGCGTCGCGACCACTGCGCCAGGTCCACCGCTTACCCCCATGGCGAGCGTGTGAACCTGATCGGGCGCCGACATCGGCCAATACGTGACCGTGCCAGTCGTCAGCGTAATCCCGGCGCTCACCGTGACGCCCACCTGCCCGCTCACCGTCGACTGATGCGTCGGTCCCCCGATCCACCCCTGGGTGACCACCTGCTCGCTCTCGCTGGCGATCCACGCCATGGAAACCGGCGCCGCGGAGACCTGCACGATACCGAGCGCGACCGCCGTCAGGACGTCCGTCCCAACCGTCGTACCCGTGTACGAAAGTGTCGCAACGCCGGCAGCGTTCGTCGTCACCGTGGCCGTTTGCGCGTTGGGACCAGTCACCGTCACCTGCACGGGGAAGTCGGCGATGGGCTGCCCAGTGGAGCTCATCAGCGTCGCCACGAGACTCTCGCTCGTCCCGAGCGTGAGCGGTCCCGACGTTCCGAGCGCCGCAACCAATGTCGCGCCCGCGAGTGACGGCTCCGAGTCGACTGAGATCGTCGCGCGATCGGCCGTTTCAAGGAAGCCATCGGTCGCGGCCAGCTGGAGCACGTACGTCCCCGGCGTGTCGAAGACCGCCGTCGTCACCGGCGCGCTCGCGTCGGCGAAGGAGACGGGCCCCGGACCACTGACGACGGTCCACGTGCTCGTCAGCTGCGGCTCGTTCGCGGCACCGTCATCGTGAACCTCGCCGTTCAGCGTGAGGACGTGCGGCAGCGTCACGCTGTAGACGCCTTGATCCCCACCCGCGCTGACCAGAGGGACGCGGTTGCGGCAGAGGTCCTGGGTGATGTTGCTGTAGACCCAGTCCACCTCATTCGCCGACAGAGCGTAGAAGTAGTCGTTTGGCGTGCTCGCGATCTCGCGCATCATCGGGATGTCGATGTAGGCGCCGATGGCCAGCGATATGGTCTTGATTCCGGCCGCCCGCAGCCGCGCCAGCTGAGGCGTAGGATCGGCGCCCGTATTGCCTCCGTCCGAGATGAAGACGATCACGGGCTGAGAGCCGGCGTGATGGCGCAGACCCGTGAGCTCGTTGGCCGCTGCGTCGAGCGCCACCGGGATGTTGGTCCCGCCGGCGCAGAAGCCGGCACAGTCGTTGATGTAGCTCTGAATCCCCGCGTTCATATTGGCCGTCAGCGTGGCCACATCCGTCGTCAACGGCGACGTCAAGTTGGCACCGCCGGAGAACAAGATCACGCCGCCCTGATCTCGTGTGAGATCGAGGTCGCCGATGAATTTCGACGAGGCCGCCCCAGCAGCTTGAATCTTCTCGTCGTCCAACATCGACGGCGACGAATCGATTACGACCATGACGTCGATGGGAGTGGCGTTGCCGGTACATGGGGGCTTCACGGCCGTCGCCCACTGAACGTGTGCCGGCGCCGACGACAACGCGGTCGTCGTCGGCGTCGCCGACACGACGACCGCGTCACCACCGAGGTTTCCTCC
>DATAZS010000482.1:0-16062 GCA_036271915.1 Polyangia bacterium | reverse complement strand
CGCGAACCCGTTCGTCCAGCCGCCGCCGCGAAAGACCGCCGCTCCGCTGCCGTCGCTCGCGCCGCCGCCGGTCGCGTCGAGCTCGGCGCCGCCCGCGAAGCGCCCGATCGAGGCGCTCGCCGGGAGCTGGACCGGCAACGGGCGCGCGCTCGAGGCCGTGGTCGACGGCGACGTGCTCGAGTTCCGCGTGACCGACCCGGCGCAGTTCGCCCCGCAGGACTACGCACAGGGCGAGGCGCGCTTCGCCCTCCGCGCGACCGACGAGCCCAACGTGTTCGTGGTCGAGGACCACATCCGCCCCAACCCGCCGAGCGGCAAATCGTTCGACGCGCGCTCGCGCGGCACCTGCCAGGAGGTGTGGACGCACGCGAACGGCGAGCCGCTCCGCGCCCGCTTCGACGGCGCGCGCCTCAGCGTCGACTTCGCGAAGATCGAGCCGACGCAGGCGAACTTCGTCGTCGAGGGCGTGAAGATCACGAGCTGCGTCGGCCTGCGCGATCTGAAGGCGGGCAAGGTCGTCAGCACGCTCACGCGCGCGGAGTGACCGCGATCACAGGCCGCCCGTCGCGGGCACGGGCTTCGGCTTCGACGCGCTGATGAGGCCGCATTTCACGGTCGTGAAGGCGGTGCTCGCCTCGGACCGGCCGCCGCCACGCTGCAGCGACGCGAAGATCGCGCGCGCCGACGCCTCGACCTCGGCGGCGCCCTTCGGCGGCACGGGCGTGATCGCGGGATCGAACACGGCGGTGATCTGGAGCAGCCCCTTCGACACCTCGTTGCCCTGGAACGTGAGCGCGATCTGGATGCGCAGCGTCGCGCTGGAGCCGGCGCCGACGGAGAACAGGTACGGCTTCTTCGCGAACGCGCCGCAGAACGCGGGCGTGCCGACGCCGCCGTCGGGCCCGTAGTTCGTCGCGAGCCACTTCGCGACGTCGACCTTGAGCTCGTCGCTGCCGTTCGCCTTCGCGAACGCGACGCACTTCGCCTGGGCGGGGTCCCACGCGCTGCCGGCGGCGCAGGCGCCGACCTTCACGCACGCCTTGCCGTCCCACGTCTCGTCGCGCGCGCACGTGAGCGCGAGCGGCACGCAGGCGGCGTTCGCGCCGTCGAGGATGAGCTTCTGGCCCTCGGGGCAGCCGAGCTGCTGGCCGGCGCCGACCTGCACCCCGAGCTGCTGCGCGGCGAGCTGGTTCACGGCCTGGCGCGAGACGCACTTGCCCGTGCTCTGGTCGAGCTCTTCGCCGTTCGCGCAGCGGTCGGACACGCAGCCCTCGCCTTGCCAGCGCTGGCCCGCGCCGCAGTAGGCGTTCGCCTCGGCCTGCGGCAGGCACTGGCCCTGCACGGAGAAGGTGCCGTCGACGCAGCGGCACTGGTTCGTCGTCGTGTCGAACGTCGAGCCGTCGGCGCAGTTCGAGACCGAGCACTTGCAGTTGTTGCCCGACTCGTCGCAGTCCTTGACGAAGCACGCGCTGTTGAAGCAGCCGGGCGCCGCGGCCGCGAACACGACGAGCGCCGCGAGGGTCCACGAGGCCTCTGCCACGGCGCGACGGTAGCGAGCGAAGCGCGCGCGCGGCAAGCGCTCCGCCAAGGTCGGACGCCGTTCCAATGGGTAGGGGCTTGTGGTAGAGGTCCCGCCGCTCATCGGTCCGAGGTTGGACGTAGCAGCCCCGACACCGATGCGACGGCGCAGCCCGACCCCTTCGGGCCAGCTGCGCCGCCGGTGCCTCGCCCGTCCAGGGCGAACATCGACACGGCTCGATTTCGTTAGGAGAACGCAGTCAGCTCCCTAACGCACGGCGCGTCGAGACGGGGACGGACAGACCCAACTTAGCGAAGTCATTCAACTTCGCGCCTGGCAAGTTTGTTGCACCCGGGCTCCCGGATTTGGTTCTTCGCCTCGGCGTTCCGGCGCCGGAGGCTCGGCTCCTCAGAATCTCAGGTCGGTAGTCCCAAGGAGGCTTCTCCGATGAAATGGATGTGGAAACAGCTGGCCCTGCTCGGAGCACTGGGCCTCACCGCCGGTGGCGCAGTGGGCTGCGCAACCGAGCGGCCCCCCATCAACAGGGTGCAGGCGGACGCGCTCGCCAAGTCGTTCTTCGTGGGGGATGACCTCGAAGGTACGCAGGACGACCCCGAGTTCTTCGCGAGGACGACCATCATCGACGTCGGCTACGGCGCCGCCCAAGACGGCCTGTACACGTCGACGGGCGCGCAGCCGATCTCGCGCATCCGGTGGCAGATCACCGAGGACTCGCTCATCGCGCGGCTCTCGTACGAGCGCATCGCCAACACCGACGGCAAGGGCGACCTCACCGACGGCATCTCGTACAAGCCGACCGAGGATGGCCAGGTCGTCGCCGCCTACAAGATCGAGTCGCACTTCGACATCGCGCGCGACTACAACCCGACGACCGGTGAAGAGCAGAACGTCATCGTCGAGAACTCCACGGACCGCCCGTGGAACCAGCGCGAGTACTTCCGCGTCGACTGGTCGAGCAACCTGATCACCGATCAGTACGACTTCGACCTGCTGTCGATCATGGGCTTCGGCGGAGCGGTCACGTTCGAGCCCTTCGCGTACACGGTGCTCGATCCGAACGATCCGAACGCGCCGCACTTCGACTCCGACGCCGGCTACTTCGACGTCACCAACAAGGTGTACGCGACGCCGAACGAGGTCGATCTCTCCAGCCTCGGCTGGGGCATCTCGACGGTCCCGGCGTGTGCCATCGACGGCCTCGTCGCCGGCGGCACGGCGCCCGCGGCCAACTGCGGACCGATGGAGGTCACCCTCCGCCAGTCCTACAAGCGCGTCGTCGACACGGACTACCAGCCCGTGGACTACGACGGCTTCCGCTTCGGCGCGTTCGGCATCTTCACGAACGAGCGCATGGGCTACGACCGCAACTACGGCATCGTCGACGGTCAGACGCACCACTACGCGAGCCGCTACAACATCTGGGATCGCAGCCACTTCTACAAGGATCCCGAGGGCATGACCGGCCCCGTCGCGTGCGCGGTCACGCCCGTGGCGAACCAGACCGGCCAGATCGATCCGTTCGGGAACCCGAACGTCGACGCAAACAACGACGGCACGGCCGACGCGTGCACGGGCGCGGGCTTTGGCTCGCAGTGCGACGTGTTCACCCAGAAGTGCACGCTCCCCTACGAGCTGCGCCAGGCGGTGACCATCCCCTGGTACGTCAACGGCGTCGGCATCGACCCGGCGACGGGCCTCACGAACCCCGTCGCGAACAACGCAGCGGCGTTGGCCACCGCGGAGCAGACGGCGGAGGATCTCTTCGAGGCGACCGACTGGGCCGTCCAGGAGTGGGACCTCGCGATGAAGGCCGCGGTCCAGACCGCGCGCTACACGGAGTGCATGGCGACCAACGGGGCGAACTGCCCCCAGGTCTGCCCTGCGGGCTCCTCGTGCGCGTCGGTCTGCGCGGGCGGCGACGCGCGCGCGATCTGCGCCGGTCTCTACCCGATGTGGCACGGCCAGCAAGAGGACATGGACGACGCGATCAACATCGCCCGTGACCTCTCGCAGTGCCACCGCACCAGCGGCTGGAGCAGCCAGACGTGCACCGACCTCGTCACGAGCGAGGCGAAGGCGTACGCGAACGAGCGCGGCGACTCGACGGACTACGACGCCTTCGCCATCGGCGCGGTCAACAACCTCGAGCCGGTCATCGTGCTCTGCCACAACCCGGTGACGGCGAAGGACCACCCGTCTTGCGGCCCCGAGGGCCTCGCGCCCCGGCTCGGCGACATCCGGTACAACAACATCCTCACCGTCGACAAGCCGCAGACGCCCTCCCCCTGGGGCATCATGGTCGACGCCGACGATCCGCTCACCGGTGAGAAGGTCGCCGCGAGCGTCAACATCTGGTCCCACGTGACGGATCTCGCGTCGCAGGGCCTCGTCGACCTCGTGAAGTACATCAACGGCGAGATCACGACGGCCGACATCACCGACGGCACGTACATCGACAACTGGGTCCAGGCCCAGAAGGTCAACGGCGGCGGCATGGGCATGAAGACCATGTCGAAGGACGAACGCGACATGCGCCTCGCCGGCGCCGCGCACGTCTCGCTCGACACGTACCGTGCGGCGCGCAACATCCCGCTCCCCGCGGGTCTCGGCGCGAAGATCGCGGAGCACGTCACGCCCATGATCATGGGCACGAACGCGAACGCGAACGTCCCGTCGTCCGCCAACTCCGTCGCCGCGAACCGGATGGCCGGCGCGCGCGCGTCGGATGTCGAGACGGAGCTCGTCAACAAGCCCATGCTGCAGTCCGCAGGGATCTACGGTCAGTCGACCGGCCTCCCCACGGATCCGCAGACGCTCGACCAGGTGTCGCCGCTCGCGATGAACAACCCGCGCATCCGCTCGCAGTTCGCTGCGCTGCGCGAGAACGCGTTCGCCAGCCGCGGCACGTGCGTCATCGACGAGGCGCCGGAGCCTTCTTCGCTGCCGGCGATCGCGCAGATCATGGCGACGAAGTTCCCGCGCGTTTACAAGGACACGAACGGCGACGGCCAGATCACGCCGACCGACTCGAACGGTGACGGCGTCATCAGCGAGGTCCCCGTCTACGAGATCTGCCCGGCCACCCCGCCGCAAGGCTTCACGTGCGGCGACGTCACGGTGCCGAACCCCGATCCGAACTCGATGTCGACGACGACCAACACGTCGAACGTCATCCTGTGCGACTCGAACGGCGCGTGCCCGAACGCGGCCAACGGCGCGGCCGGGACCTGCAACAAGAGCAACAACGCCTGCGTCGTCTACGACACGGACTACGAGTCGTTGACCGACCAGTACAACCGCTGGAACCAGATGCAGCGGTACATCCGCCGCAAGTACCACTACGCCGTCATCATCCACGAGATGGGTCACTCCATCGGCATGCGGCACAACTTCATCAGCACCGCGGCGGCGCTCCACTACCGCCCGCAGTACTGGCAGCTCCGCACGTCGAACGGTGATCCCAGCGTCGTGAACAACGAGTGCCAGGATCAGCAGGACAAGACGGGCGCCGCGAAGTGCGTCGGTCCCCGGTACTTCGATCCGCTGACGGACGAAGAGAACAGCCAGCTCATCTGGATGTTCGGCCAGTCGTCCGTCATGGACTACCCGGGTGACAACTCGCAGGACACGCTCGGCCTCGGCGTCTACGACTTCGCGGCGGCGCGCATGTTCTACGGCGACGTCGTGTCGGTCTACGACATCGACGGCGGCTGGATGCCGACGACCGGCGTCCCGCCGGCGGCGGACTTCGCCGCGGGTGGGCGCCTCGGCATCGGCATCACGTCGAGCACCGACAGCATCGGTGGTCTGCTCGGTATCCAGTACCAGATCCACAGCGGCGCCGCGATCGGCGGCACGGAGGAGGCGACGCGCTGCCAGACCTTCTCCGGCGGCCCCTGCCAGATCCACTACTCGCAGCTCCAGCGCTACTTCAGCGTGATTCACGACTGCTATCCCGCGACGATCGCAGCGGCCGCGGTGGTCCCCGGCGACCCCTCGCAGCAGGGCCTCGTGACGGGCACCCCCGGCGCGGCCGGCGGGCCGCCCAAGTGGTGGGACCCGACGAAGGACGGCGTGTACCACTCGGTGTTCGACGGTCACGTCGTCTCCGTCAACGGGCAGGCGACGAAGTGCCGCACGCTCCCCGTCGACTACACCCAGTGGAACCGCCTCCGCGCGCCGTCCGACGGCTCGAACGGCACCGCTGACGAGACGGGCGGCGGCTTCTACCAGGGCAACAACTCCGTCGAGCCGGGCACGGGTCGCCAGCGCGTCCCGTACTCCTTCGCGACGGACGAGTGGGCCGACACGGGCAACGCCTCGGTCTTCCGCTTCGACTCCGGAGCGGACACGTTCGAGGAGGCCAACTTCGTGATGAACCTCCAGGAAGACCGCCACATCCTGGACAACTACCGCCGCAGCCGCGCGACGTTCAACGTCCGCGCCTCGGCCGACCGCTCGTACTCTCGCTACAACGAGAAGCTCTACGGCATCGCCAACGGCGTCGGGTTCTACGGGAACATCTACAAGGACTTCCTCGAGAACGGCGGCGTCTTCACCGGTGGTCAGGGCACGCCCTTCGACACCTTCTGGCCCGTGGTCGTGAACGGACAGCTGCCGGACAACATGCTGGCTGCCTCGGTCGCGTTCGACGCCTTCACGCGTCAGCTCTCGCGGCCCGAGCCCGGCGGTCACTACGCCATGGCAGCTGCGTACAACGACCCGACCCTCCGGTCGGTGTCGGACTCCGACGGTAACCCCGGCACGTCGATCGTGACGGTGCCGAACGGCTCGGCCGGCTACTACCAAGACGTGAGCTTCGGCGGTCACCCGCTGGAGAACGCGCTCGAGGAGGGCCAGGGCTTCAACTACGCCACGGAGTACCCGCTCAACGCGGGCTCCTACTACGACAAGATCAACGCCGCGATCCTGCTCAGCCTGTCTGAAGACAACTTCATCAGCCAGTCTCGTCAGGACTTCTACGACGCGCGCTACCGCTCCGTCGGCATGGCGGACATCTTCCCCGAGGGCTGGGCCCGCGTGATCGGCAACGCCCTCACGCAGGACCGCTCGCTCATGGCGCCGCGCATCACGGCGACCGGCGGCGTGCCCGACACGAACGGCGATCCCCGCGATCCGTCGTCGAACCAGTTCCCCAAGAACGCGATCGGTTGGACGAGCTGGTGGCCGCCGCAGGGCCCCTCCGTCTGCTTCCCGACGAACGGCGCGAACGTCTGCCAGGGTTACACCGGCAGCACCGACTCGACCGCCTTCACCCCGTTCAAGCCCGCCAGCAGCGTCGGCGTCGATCCCGAGATCGGCTGGGAGGTCCAGAAGTTCCTGATCGCGTGGACCCTCGCGTACATCCCCGCCGACCAGCAGACGAACTGGATCGACATGCTGCGCCTCTACCGCGCAGGCGAGAACAGCGACCCGGTCTTCGCGGATCGCGTCGAGTGGCAGGACCCCGTCTCCGGTGAGTTCTTCTACGCGAAGTCATACGGCCATGAGTGCCTGTTCGGCTCGTCCGCCGTGCCCCCCACCGACCTTGCCACGTGCACGGCGGCGAGCGGCAAGTGGGTCGAGAAGGGCATCGCGGCCCGCGTCCTCGAGTACGCGAACTTCCTGACCGGTCAGGGGTACGAGCTCGACACGCTGAACAACCCGGCGACGGTCAACTACCCCGCTGGCTTCAACGACGTGGGACGCGCGATGTTCGTCATTCAGCCCGGCGGCGATGCAGTCGTCGCGGGCGACCCGGCGCTCATCGACTCGACCACCGGCGCGGCCACGAAGACCTGCGACCAGAACGTCGACCCGACGTGCACGCCGCTCTCCATCTACGGCAACCACTTCGCCTACCAGCTCCAGGGCTACAAGGAAGTCCCCGACTTCCTCTGGGAGGTCGTCCTCAAGTACGGCCTCGGCACGCCCGACGAGCTCGGTGTCTACGGCGTCAGCGGCCCGACGATGTAGCGACGACGTGAGGGCGGCGACGAGCTGCCCCACGTGACAGACCGAGGCGCCGGTCCGAAAGGATCGGCGCCTCTCGTCTTTTTGTTCGGCGTGAAGGGAGCGGTCAGCCGCGGTTCGCGCGCGCGACGACAGCCGCGCGGATGCGCTCGAAGTCCTCGCGCGCGAGCTCGACGCAGTCGCCCTCGCCGCCCTCGAGCTGCCGGCTGCCTTCGGCGTCGGCGGCGGTGGCCGGCGTCGAGAGCTCGATCTCCGCGGCGCCGTACCTCGATCCTGGAGCTCCGCGCACGCGCAGACGAAGCTGCCGCCACGCGCCGAGTCGACCCGCGTACACGTCGACGAGGCGCTCCGTCGCGCGCGCGCTCGCGAGCGCGACGCGCGTGCCGTGGCCGCGGCCCCAGATGCGGAGCTCGCCATCGGCCGTGACGTCGACGATGATCCCGCGCGCGTGGGCGCCGCCGCGCTTGTAGCGCCGGTTGATGGCGACGTTGACGAGCGCTGGCAAGAGCAGCCCGAGCGCGAGCGCGATCTTCACGCGGCGCGCGCGCGCCTGCGCGAGCTGCTCGTCGGCCCACGCGGTGCCCTCCTTCGACATCGGGACGTGCGCGCCCGCGATCGAGCTCGCGACGACGGCCGCCGCGAGGCACAAGAACCACGCGAGGAACACGCGCGCCTGGCGCCGCGTCTCGCCGGGGACGTCGAGGTCAGCGCGCACCTCGAGGGCCGCGAGCTGGGGCTGCGCGGCTGCGGCGACCGACGCGTCTGACGCCGCGCTCGCATCGCGATCGGTGACGGCAGCGTCGCTGCGATCGCCGGGGGGCGGCGCGCTCGTCGCTTCGCTCACTCCGACCGCAGGTAGCCGCCGCGCACGAGCGTCAGCACCGCCTGCGCCGTGTCGAGATCGGTCGCCGAGCTCTTGTTGAGCACCGTGGCGAGCTGCGGGTTGTTGTACGCGAGCTGGAACACCTCGAGCGCGAGCGGCGTGAGGTCCTTCAGCGGCGGGTTGAGCGGCTGCGGCACCACGAGGCGTGCGCCGAGATCGGGCAGCCGATCGCGGATGGCGTTGAGCTCGTCGATCTGGCGCAGTCCCTCCATGAGGATCTCCTGCACGCCGGCGTTGACCTCGTTCGGCATCGTCCGCTCGTCGGGTTGGCCGAGCTCGAAGCCGCCGTGCGTCCACGTGAGGATGCGGTAGACGCTCTTCAGCGGCGGCAGCTCGTCGAGGTCGTTGATCGACGCGAAGTAGACGATGCCCTTGCGCAGGTAGATCTTGCCGATGTCCTCGTCGCTGCGGATGACGAGCACGCCGCTCTTCTTCGACGAGCCGAAGAGCTGGAGCAGATCGGGCAGCGGGATCTCCTCGATCTGCCCCGTCATCGAGCGGGCCTGCGAGCTCCGCTGCGACGTGTCGTCGGGCCGCTTGATCTTGACGACCGACGGATCGGTCGAGACCACCTTGAGGATGCTCGTCCCGATGAGAACGCGATCGCCCTCTTTGAGCGTGGTCGCCTTGATCTTCTCGCCGTTGACGAACGTTCCGTTCGTGGAGCCTAGGTCTTCGATCGTGATCTGCGCGTCCGTGCAGGCGATGCGCGCGTGCCGGCGCGAGACCATGTCCTCGACCAGCACCATGTCGAGATCGCTCGAGCGGCCGACGATGATCTCTTGCTGGTCGGTGAGCGGGAACTCGCCGCCCTGGTACTTGCCCGAGATGAACCGCAGCGCGAGCTGACGCGCGGGCACGATCTTGGGGGCTTGGTTGTCCATCGGGAGAGCGCGTGACCCCGGCCGGCGCTCGGAGTGCGTCGGAAAGTCTAGTTTCCCCGCTTCCTCGCGGTCAAGCTCGCGCTCACGCAACTCGGGCGGGACACGACGCTTGCGCGGGAATTTGCCGCCTGGCAGACGGCGCCCGTGCGGCGCGCCCAGGCGGCCTTCACGTGGACTTGCGCCGACGGTGCGCGGCTGAGGGCGCGTGTGGTACATCGCCCGCCATGGTCGAAGCCCCCGGCGCGCTGGCAATCGGCGACCCGCTCGGCACCCACCGCGTGCTCGAGCCGCCGGGCGTCCTCCCCCAGCCCGCCGAGCGCCTCGACGCCGATCCCGAGCACGCCTTCGCGACGGAGCTCCTCCTCGACGTCGAGACGCTGAACGTCGACGCCGCGAGCTTCCGGCAGATGGAGGAGGCGACCCAGGGCGAGGAGGGCGGCGTCGCGCGGCTCGTGCTCGAGACCGTCGCGCGGCGCGGAAAGCAGCACAACCCCGTGACGGGCTCGGGCGGCATGCTGCTCGGCGTGGTCCGGCGCGTCGGCGCCGCCGTGAAGGAGCGCGGCTTCGAGGTCGGCGACCGCGTCGCCACGCTCGCGTCGCTGTCGCTCACGCCCCTCCGGCTCACGCGCGTGACGGCCGTGCGCCCTGCGTCTGCGCAGCTCGACGTCGAGGGCACCGCGATCGTGTTCGCGTCGGCGCCGCTCGCGAAGCTCCCGACCGACATGCCGGAGCGCCTCGCGCTCGCGCTGCTCGACGTCGCCGGCGCCGCGCCGCAGGTCGCGCGGCTCGCGGGCGCAGCCGAGCGCGTCGTCGTCCTCGGCGCGGGCGGTAAATCGGGGCTCCTGTGCGCGGCAGAGGCGCGTCGGCGCGTCGGCGCGTCGGGCGTCGTGATCGGCGTCGAGTCGCACGCGCCGTTCGCCGACGAGCTCGAGCGGCTCGGCCTCTGCAACGCCGTCGTGCGCGTCGACGCGCGCGATCCGCTCGCCGTGCAGGCCGCCGTGTCGCCGCTGACCGGCGGCCGCGGCGCCGACCTCACGCTCTCGTGCGTCAACGTGGGCGGCGTCGAGATGGCCGCCATCCTCGCGACGAGGGACCGCGGCAAGGCGTACTTCTTCGCGATGAGCACGAGCTTCACGCGCGCCGCGCTCGGCGCCGAGGGCTGCGGCCGCGACGTCGACCTCTACATCGGCAACGGCTACGCGCACGGACACGCAGCGCACACGTTGGATCTCGTGCGCGGCTCGCCGGACCTCCGTACGCTGCTCGAGCGCCGATACGGCTAGATCCCTCCGCGCACGAGACAGGAGCCGCGCACATGACCACGTCCGACGCGTTCTCACCGCAGCCCATTCAGGACGTCGCGCGCGAGCTCGGCGTCGACGCGGCGCTCGTCGAGCCGTACGGCAAGGGCAAGGCGAAGATCGACCTCGCCGCGCTCGAGCGGCCGGCGCAGGGGCGAGGGCGCCTCGTCCTCGTGACGGCCATCAACCCGACGCCCGCGGGCGAGGGCAAGACGACGACGTCAGTCGGCCTCGCGATGGGCATGCGCAGGCTCGGCAAGCGCGTCGCGCTGTGCCTGCGCGAGCCGTCGCTCGGCCCCGTGTTCGGCGTGAAGGGCGGCGGCACCGGCGGCGGCAAGGCGACGCTCGTCCCGGCCGACGACATCAACCTGCACTTCACCGGCGACCTGCACGCGATCACGACGGCGCACAACCTGCTCTCGGCGATGGTCGACAACGCGCTGCACTTCCACACGCCGCTCGGCGACAAGGGCGAGATCGACGCGCGCCTCGTCACGTGGGGCCGCGCGCTCGACATGAACGATCGCGCGCTCCGGAGCGCGATCGTCGGCCTCGGTCGAAAGACCGACGGCGTGCCCCGGCAGGAGCGCTTCGACATCACGGCCGCGAGCGAGATCATGGCGATCGTCGCGCTCGCGAGCTCGTGGGAAGATCTCGAGGCGCGCCTGTCGCGCGTAGTCGTCGGCGCGAACGCGTCCGGCGCGCCGATCACGGCGGCCGACGTCGGCGCCGCGTCGGCGATGACGGCCCTGCTCCGCGACGCGCTCAAGCCGAACCTCGTGCAGACGGCCGAGGGCGGGCCCGCGCTCGTGCACGCCGGGCCGTTCGGCAACATCGCGCACGGGTGCAACAGCGTCATCGCGACGCGGCTCGGCATGCTCACGGGCGACTACTGCGTGACCGAGGCGGGCTTCGGCTTCGACCTCGGCGGCGAGAAGTTCCTCGACATCAAGTGCCGCGCGATGGGCGTGTGGCCGCGCGCGCTCGTGCTGGTGGCGACGCTGCGCGCGCTGAAGATGCACGGCGGCGCCGCGATCAAGTCGTCCGGCGAGCCGAACGCGCCGGCGCTCGAGCGCGGGCTCGACCACCTCGACAAGCACCTCGAGACGGGCGCGTTCTTCGGCCTGCCCGTCGTCGTCGCGATCAACGTGTTCCCGACCGACACGGCCGAGGAGGTCGCGCTGGTCGAGGCCGCTGCGGCGAAGCGCGGCGTGCGCGTCGCGCGGTGCGACGGCTTCGCGAAGGGCGGCGAGGGCGCGATCGAGCTCGCGAACGCCGTGATCGAGGCCGTCGACGCGACCGACGCCGCGCCGCCGAAGCCGCGCTACGTCTACGAGCTCGACGACGCGCCGCGCGAGAAGATCGCGAAGATCGCGCGCACGATCTACGGCGCGAAGGACGTCGCGTTCACGCCGCAGGCCGAGCTCGCGTTGAAGCGCGCGACGGAGATCGGCGGCCCTGCGCTGCCCGTCTGCATGGCCAAGACGCAGCTCTCGCTGAGCGACGATCCGACGCGCCCGGGCCGACCGCGCGATTTCACGGTCACGGTGCGCGACGTGCGCCTCAGCGCGGGCGCCGGCTTCATCGTGCCGCTCACGGGCGAGATGATGACGATGCCCGGCCTCCCGCGCGAGCCGGCGGCGCTCCGCGTGAAGCTGCTCCCCGACGGGCGAATCCGCGGCCTGATGCAGAACGACTGACGTCGACCGCGCGCTCAGCGCGGCTCGGGCGCGGCGGGCGTCGCCTTCGCGGAGGTCGGCGCCGCCGGCTCGTCGGGGCGCGCGCGCTTCGGTGGAGCGTCGGAGAGGCGCGCGACGGGGCCCGGCGTCGGCGTGCCGAGCGCGTCCATCACGGCAGGCAGCACGACGGCGAACGTCGAGCCCCTGCCCTCGTACGACCGCACCTCGATGCGGCCGCCCGCGCCCTGCACGATGCGCTGGCTGATCGCGAGGCCGAGGCCCGTGCCGCGGTCCTTCGTCGTGAAGAACGGCATGAACAGGTTCTCGAGGACCTTCTGCGAGATGCCGGGGCCGTTGTCGGCCACGGTGAGCTCGACGAACGGCTCCTCGTTCGGCCCGGCGCCCGAGCGCGTCCCGCGGCCGAAGCGGAGGCGCGTCGACACGATCATCCGGCCGCGCCCCTTCATCGCCTGCGCCGCGTTGCGGAAGAGGTTCATGAGGACCTGGCGCAGGTGCTCCGGATCGATGGCCACGCGCGGGAGCTCGGGATCGAGCACGACGTCGACCTTGAGCTCTTCGCTCGTGGGCTCGGTCGAGAGCACCTGCACGGTGCGCCGCACGACGGCGTTCGCGTCCGTCGGCACGACGCTGCCCTGGTTCGGCCGCGCGAGATCGAGCACGGAGCCGACCACGCGATCGAGGCGGTCGACCTCCTCGAGGATGATCTGCAAGAACTCGCGCGACGCGGGGTCGGCGTCGCGGCCGTCGTCGGCGGGGTCGGCGAGGAGCTGCGCCGCGCCCTTGATGGCGCCGAGCGGGTTCCGGATCTCGTGCGCGAGGCCGGCAGCCATCTGCCCGAGGACGGCGAGGCGGTCGCGCACCTTCATCTGCGCGTACACGCGCGAGTTCTCGACGACGACGCCGATCTGCGCGCCCATCGAGTCGAACAGGCCCACCTCGTCGGCCGAGAACGCGTCGCGCGCGCGATCGTCGGCGACGACCAGCAGGCCGATGAGGTCCGCCGCCTGGTCGCGGATGCCGACGACGACGCCGAGGCGCAGGCCGCCGAGCACCTCCGCCGCCGCGCACACGGCCTCGGCCGCGTCGGCGCGACCGCCGCCGTCGCGGGCCTCGCGCGCCTCGCGCTCGACGTCCTCGAGGGCGAGCGCTGCCTCGAGCCGGTCGAGCAGCGCGCGCGCCGTCGCGACCTCGACGCGCTGGGGGACGCGCTCGCCGAGCCCCGCGAGCTTGTCGAAGCCGGTGCCGTCGGAGTCGCGGATGTAGAGGCCCGCCGCCGTGACGCGCCGCGACTGCTCGAGCGCGGCGAGGACGATGGAGCCCATCTCGTCGACCTCGAGCGTGTGCACGAGGCGGCGCCGCGCGAGCGCGATCGACGACTCGAGATCGAAGCGCTCGCGGAAGAAGAGCCGCTGCACCTGCTCCTCGACGCGATCGCGCAGCGGGTCGAACACGACGAGGATGACGATCGCCGCGAGGACGGCGTTCAAATACATCGTGTTGAACGTGCCCATGTACGTGAGCAGCACGAAGAAGATGAACGCGATCAAGAACGCGACGGCGGTCGCGACGAGCAGGCGCGCCACCATCTCGTAGAGGTCGAGCAGGCGGTCGTGCTGGAGCGCCTGCGCGAGCACGAACAAGAACACGACCGAGAGCACGGCGCCGATGGGGGGCAAGCGCACGCCGAGGAACCACGCGAAGTCGGCGACGCTCGCGAGGCCCGCGGCGGCGCCCGTGACGACGAGGAACCGCACGCGGCGCTGCGTCGCGCGCGACGAGCTCCGCGCGCCGCGCTGACCGAGCGCGTAGAGCCCCGCGGTCAGGAGCGTGAAGACGTACAGAAACACGGCGACGCGCGCGCTGGTCGCGGCGTGCTGCGAGCTGAGCTCGAGGAGCACCATCACGCCCGCGAGCGCCGTGGCCACGCGTAGCAACGTCGACTTGCCGCTCGGCTCGCCCTCGTCGGGCAAGATGGCCTTGAAGAGGTTCAGCGCGAACGGCGGCAGCAGCACGGCGAGCAGCGCCGTGAAGCGCTCCCAGATCGCCGCCTGGAAGATGCCGAAGAGCGACTGCGACAGGTACCAGAGCCCGACGTCGGCCGCGAACGCCGCGAACAGCAGGTGGACCAGCCGCACGCGCCCGCGCAGCAGGGTCGAGATGGCGATCGCGAGCGCGAGCGCCCCGCACACGAGCGTCGTGCGCGTGCGGATGATGTCCATGCCCAGCGTCGGCACGGATGGGATCCTACCTGGGCGCGGACCTCGACACCGCCTCGCTCATGAGGCAGCGGAGATCGGTCGCGGTTACTTCGTCTTCGACGTGTTGCCGTTGCCGTTGGGCGTCGCCGGGTCGGACTCGCCAGGATCGGCGGGATCGCCAGGGTCGCCTGGCATCGGGCCGGTCGCTTCGTCGCCGGCGGGGTCCGCGCCGGGGACCCACGGGCTGGGCTCGGGATCCTCGTTCTGCGTGCCGGGCGTCGTGACCTCGCCCTCGGCGTACGCGACGTCGCCGCCTGCGGTCACTTCACCGTTGAGATCGCTCTGTACGGTCGCCACCGGATCGTCGTCGGCCGCGTCCGAGTCGTCGCCGACACAGCCGAACGCCGAGCACGCCAGCGCGATCGCAACGCCAAGGAGCGCGAAACGCCTGCCGCCCATGATCACATGTCCTCCGCGTCGGCATCGACGCCGCCGAAGCCGTACTGCTTCACCAGCTGAGAAAGCCTCGGCCGCTTCATGCCGAGCAACGTCGCGGCGCGCGTGATGTTCCCGCCCGACTCGGCGAGCGCGCGCTCGATGCATTCTTTCTCGATGAGGCGCTTCATGTCGCTCAGGCTGACCCCGGATCGAACAGAAGCATAGGCCATCTCCGTCGTCGAGGCACCGCCCTGTTCGCGGGTTGACGGCGGCACGTCGGCGATCGGCATCTCGGGCGCCACGGATGCAGCGCCGATGCCAGACGGCGACGAGAGCGTCGGCGGGGCGATGAGATCGCGAAGGCTCTCGACATTATTCGAGAAATCGTCAGTCGCCAGGACGTCGCCGTCGGCGAAGAGGGCGGCCGCGCGCAGGGCGTTGTCGAGTTCCCTGACGTTCCCGGGCCAGCTGTGCGCCTTGAGGGCAGCGAGGGCGCCCTGCGCGATGCGCTTGACAGGGACGCCCCGCTCGGACGCGACCCGCGCCAGGATCGAGTCGGCAATGGCGCCGAGGTCGCCGAGGCGCGACCGGAGCGCGGGCACCTCGAGGACGACGCCGCGCAGGCGATAGTAGAGGTCCTCGCGGAACTCGCCGCGCGCGACCATCGCCTTCAAGTCGCGGTGGGTCGCGCAGACGATGCGGACGTCGGCCTGGATCTGCGTGACGCCGCCGACGCGCTCGAACGTCTTCTCCTGCAGCACGCGGAGCAAGGCGACCTGCGTGCGCGGCGAGATGTCGCCGATCTCGTCGAGGAAGAGCGTGCCGCCCTCGGCCATCTCGAAGCGGCCACGGCGGCGCGACGCGGCGCCCGTGAACGAGCCCTTCTCGTGGCCGAAGAGCTCGGACAAGAGGAGCGTCTCGACGAGCGCGGCGCAGTTCACCTTGACGAGCGGGCCGTTGCGACGGTCGCTCGCGCGATGGATCGCGTCGGCGACGAGCTCCTTGCCGGTGCCGCTCTCACCGTGGACGAGGACGGTGGCGTCGCTCGGTCCGATCTTCTGCACGGCGGCGAGGAGCGCGACGATCGTGGGGTCCTTGCCGACGATGGTGCGCGCCTGCGCGTCGGGACGCGCCGAGGGGCGCAC
>DATAZS010000481.1:0-3891 GCA_036271915.1 Polyangia bacterium | reverse complement strand
CGATCTCGGCGATGCCCGTCATCGCGAAGATCCTCGTCGACCTCGATCTGACGAAGCGCAACATCGGCATGGTCATCCTCTCGGCGGGCGTCGTCGACGACACGGTCGGGTGGCTCGTCCTGTCGCTCATCGCGGGCGCGGCCACGCGCGGCGGCGCCAACGTGCGCGACCTCGGCATGACGATGGGCCTGCTCGTGGGCTTCGTCGCGGCGATGGTGTTCGTCGTCTATCCGATCTTGCGGTGGATCATGCGCGTCACGGGCGAGCGCTTCCGCATGCCCGACTCGGACCTCGTCGCGATCATCGTCGTGACGTTCCTGTGCGGGGCCGCCACCGAGTGGATCGGCGTGCACCCCGTCTTCGGCGCCTTCGTCGCGGGCCTCGTGCTGCACCAGGTGCCGCGCATCCGCCGCGAGACGGTGGCGCGCCTCGAGTCGGTGACGTACGGCGTGCTCGCGCCCGTGTTCCTTGGCCTCGTGGGCCTCAAGGTCGATCTGTGGTCGCTCGCGGGGAACGGCGGCGGCACGATGCTCGGCCTCGCGCTCGGCGTCGCCTGCGTCGGCAAGCTCGTCGGCTGCGCGCTGGGCGCGTACTGGGGCGGCCTGCGCTTCTGGGAGGCGGCGTCGATCGCCGTCGCCATGAACGCGCGCGGCGCCATGGAGATCGTCGTCGCGACGATCGGCCTGTCGCTCGGCATCCTCACGCCGCAGATGTTCGCGATCATCGTGCTCATCGCGATCGTGACGTCGTTCCTCGCGCCGCTCGGCCTTCGGCTCACGCTGCCGCGCGTGCGCATGACGGAGGACGAGACGCAACGGATCGTCGCCGAGGCGTCACGCGGGGCCTTCGATCCGCAGCGCGTGCGCGTGCTGCTCGCGACGAGCGGCGGCCCGCACGCGCTCGCCGTCGCGCCGCTCGCGTTCGGCGTCGCGCGCGCGAGCGAGACCGCCGTGCGCATCCTCCACGTCAAGAAGCCCGCCGCGTGGTGGCGGCGGCTGCTCAACCGCTTCGAGGCGCACGCGCCCGGCAACGTCACCGAGCAGATGGAGGCCTTCCGCGCGCTCGCGAACGGCCGCGCCCCCGAGCTCGGCCAGGTGTCGGGCGACGGCGTCGCGCGCGCGATCTGCGAGGAGGCCAAGCGCGGCTACGATCTCGTCGTGCTCGGCTCGGGCGACGGGCCGTCGATCGGCGGTCCCGTCGTCGAGGAGGTCGTCGCCCAGGCGAGCTGTCACGTCGCCATCATGAAGGCGGTCGCGGGGAAGGCCTCGGCCGCGTACCGCCACATCCTCGTGCCCGTCGACGGCAGCATCGCGTCGCGCGTCGCCGTCGAGCTCGCGCTGCGCTACGCCGAGAGCGCGGGCGCCGAGCTCTCGCTCGCCGTGCTCACGGAGCGGCGTCCACAGGCCGTCGCGTACACCGACGTCTCCGGCCTGCACGCGCCCGCCGAGATCGAGACGACGAGCGCTGCCGAGCTCGAGCGCATCTCCGTCGTGTTCCGCGCCTCGAAGCTCAAGCCGAGCATCATGCGGCTCACGTACGACCCGCGGTCGAGCGCGATCGCGCAGGCGCTCGAGCGGGGGACCTACGATCTCGTCGTCCTGGGCGCCGAGAACCGCGCCATCCAGCACCGGTTGTTCTTCGGCTACGAGAACGAGCGCCTCATCCGCGCGGCGCGCGTGCCCGTCGTCGTCGTCGTGCCCAACCTGCGGCTGCTCGCGGGCGCGCCGTCGTGACGCGCCCGCCGTTCGTGCTCGTGGGCGGCGGCGCGCGCTCGGGCAAGAGCCGGTTCGCGCTCGGGCGCGCCCGCGCGCTCTCCCGAGGTGGTGAGTGCCTCTTCGTCGCGACGGCCGAGGCCAGCGACGGCGAGATGCGCCTCCGCATCGATCGCCACCGCGCCGAGCGCGACGCGCGCTGGCGCACCCTCGAGGCGCCGCTCGCGGTCGCCGACGCGCTCGAGGCGCCGGGCGCCCACGACGTCGTCCTCGTGGACTGCCTCACGCTGTGGCTGTCGAACCTGCTCGTGCGCGGCGCGACGACCGACCAGGTGCTCGCGCGCGTCGACGAGGTGCGCGCCGCGCTCGCACGCCGCCGCGCGCCCATCGTCATCGTCACGAACGAGGTGGGCATGGGCCTCGTGCCCGAGACGCCGCTCGGGCGTGTCTTCCGCGACGTCTCGGGGCTCGCGCACCAGCGCCTCGCCGCCGACGCCGACGAGCTCCACGTCGCCGTCATGGGCGTCGTGCTCCGATTGCGACCCGACCCCGTCGCCGTCACGTCGATCTCCGCCGATGTTCCCGGCTGATTTGGCACCTGAACTCGCTTCGACTCGGCGCAGCTTGCGCCGAACCCCGTGTTATCTTGCACCGGGTCGGCAATGGCGGAGCCCGTTCCAGACGCGCTGACCGATCCCCTCGTCGGGAAGGTCCTGTCGCATCGCTACAAGATCCTCCGAAAAATCGGAGAGGGCGCGATGGCCGCCGTGTACCTCGCGGAGCACTCGGGCGTCGGCAGCAACATCGTCCTCAAGGTGCTGCTTCCTGATCTGGCCGACAACCAGAACGCCGTCGACCGCTTCCTCCAAGAGGCGAAGATCGCCGCCGACATTCACCACGACAACGTCGTCGACATCTTCTATAGCGGCCGGTCGCCCGAGGGGCAGGTCTTCCTCGCGATGGAGTACCTGCAGGGCTCGTCGCTGCTGGCGCTCATCGACGACGAGGGGCCCATCCCTTGGGCGCGCGCGAAGCCCATCTTCCTGCAGATCTGCGCGGCGCTGTCGGCGGCGCACGCGCGCGGCGTCGTGCACCGCGACGTCAAGCCGGAGAACGTGCTCGTCGTGCAGCGTCCCAGCCCCGAAGGGGGGCTTATGGACTTCGTGAAGGTCGTCGACTTCGGCATCGCGAACGTCGGCGGACAGCTGGGCGGGCAGGGCGTGTGCGGCACGCCCGAGTACATGCCGCCCGAGCAGGCGCGCGCGCTGCCGCCCGATCCGCGCGACGACGTCTACGCCTTCGGCTGCCTCATGTACCACGTGCTGACCGGAACGGTGCCGTTCTCGGCGGCCACGATCCAGCAGGTGCTCATCATGCACATGCGGCAGCCCGTCGAGCCGCCGCGCGCGCGCCGGCCCGATCTCGACATCCCCACGGGCGCGCAGGCCGTCGTCATGCGCGCGCTCGCGAAGCGGCGCGAAGATCGCCACCAGAGCATGAAGGAGGTCGCCGACGCCATCGAGGGCGTGCGCCTCGTGCGGCGCATGACGGCGCCCGTGCGACCGCTCGCCGATCTGCCTTCGGGGCCGAACGCGAGCAAGCCCGAGCGCATGATCTTCCCGACGACGGAGGCGCCCAAGCGCACGAAGCGTCGGCTGTTCCTCGCGGCGCTCATCGTGCTCGCGTTCAGCACGGCGGCGTGGCTGCGCAGCCACCCCCCCGATCCGCCGGGGCGCATCGAGGTCTTCACGGCGCCCGACGACGCCGAGATCTTCGTCGACGGCAAAAAGCTCGCGGATCGCTCGCCCCTCATCTTGGAGGCGATGCCCGGCCTCTACACCGTCGTCGCGCGACGCGAGGGGTACGAGTCGCGCAGCCGCGTGTTCACGCTGCCGTCGGGCACGGCGGCGCGCGTGACGCTCACGCTGCCCGTGTCGGACGCGACGCCCGTCGAGCTCGTGAGCGATCCGCCCGGCGCCGAGGTGTGGATCGACGGACAGCCCACGCTCGTCGACGGGTCGCCGTCGCGCACGCCGTTCTCGATCGCGACGCTGCCCGTGGGGCTGCACGTCGTCGAGATGGGCGGGCTGCCGGACCTCGGCACGTGGCGCGGCGAGATCACGCTGCGCCCCGGGACGAGCTACGTCGTGCGCGGCACGCTCGGGAAGCCCGACGCCGC
>DATAZS010000480.1:0-3607 GCA_036271915.1 Polyangia bacterium | reverse complement strand
GAAGCGCCTCAGCGGCTCGCCGACCATGACGCCGCTCTTCCCGAGCGTCATCTCGCGGATCGAGTGCTCGTGGCGGCCCGTGCGCTTCTTGAGGACGGAGATCGCCTTCTTGAGCTCGCCGTGCGCCTCGAAGTGGCGCAGCAGCAGGACGGTGTCGGCGAGGTAGCTCACGTCGGTCGGACTGCTCATCGACGAACCCACGAGGCCGTGCTGCGACATGACGACGATCGTGAGGATGCCTTGCTGCGCGAGGAAGCTCAGCAGCTCGTGCAGCTGCAGCACGAGGAACGACTCGTTGGGCATGGCGTTGAGGAAGCCGTTGAGCGTGTCGATGATGACGGCGCGGATGCCCTGGTGCTCGACCGCGTCGCGCACCTCGTCGACGAACTGGCCGGGCGGGATCTCGGCCGGATCGATCTGGCGCGCGAGGATCTGGCCCGCGTCGATGTGCTTCTGGACGTCGTAGCCGAGCGAGCGGGCGCGGGCCGTCATCGTGGCCAGGCCCTCGTCGAAGGCGTAGATCGCGACCTTCTCGCCGCGCTGGACGATGGCCGAGGCCCACAGCGTGGCGATCGTCGACTTGCCCGTGCCCGCGGGGCCGAGCAGCAGCGTGCTCGTGCCGCGGTCGAGGCCGCCGCCGAGCATGGCGTCGATGCCCGGGATCCCGCACGGAACGGCGCCGCGCTCGAACGGCCGCACGTGCTCGGCCGCGACGAGGCGCGGATAGACCTTGAGACCGCCGTGGCGGATCTCGAAGTCGTGATAGCCGCCGCGGAACGAGACGCCGCGCATCTTCGTGACGCGCAGGCGCCGCCGGTGCGCGCCGTACAGCGGCGCGAGCTGCTCGAGGCTGACCACGCCGTGCGCGATGCTCTGCAGGTGTGAATCACCCGTCGAGCCCGAGCGATCGTCGAGCAACAGCACGGTGCAGCCGCGGCCCGCGAAGTATTGCTTGAGCGCGAGCACCTCGCGCCGGTAGCGCAGTGGGCTCTGCGCGAGCAGGCGAATCTCGGACAGCGAGTCCAGCACGACGCGGTGGGGCTTGATGCGCGCGCACAGGTCGAGGACGGCCTTCGTCGTCTCGGCGAGCTCGACCTCGGACGGGTGGAAGAGCGTGTTCTGGTCGTCGCCCGCCAGCGCGTCGGGCGAGGCGAGCTCGTAGATCTCGATGCCGCCGAGCGACCAGTCGTGCGACGCGGCGACGGCGTTGAGTTCTTCCTTCGTCTCCGACAACGTGACGTACACCACCCGCTCGCCGAGCCGCACGCCCTCCATGAGGAACTGCAGCGCGAGCGTCGTCTTGCCGACGCCGGGATCGCCTTCGACGAGGAACAGCCGTCCGCGCGGGAAGCCTCCGCGGATGATGCTGTCTAGGCCCCCCACACCGGTCATCGCGGGCGAAGCGTCGTCTGCCATGAGGACCCAAAGCCTGGTTACGACGGCCAAATCTGTCCAGGGGCCCCCGCACAGATACGTATCTTTTCGCGCCCCGCGATACGCGGCGACGTATCCACCCGGACCCGCGCGGGCCCGAAACCTGTGGCCTTTCGACCCCACGCGTGGCCCAACCCTTGCGAGGGACGGGCGCCACTCGGCAAACGCACGAAAGGTGAGGATCCCATGCAAAATGTGTTCGATCGTTTCGAGATCAAGAGGGTCAGGCGTTGGACGGCGCGGCGGTCGCGGCGCCAGCTGGGGGCGATCCTCGCTCTCGCGGTGCTCGGCTCGGGCGTGAGCGCGTGGGCGCTCATCACCGACGCGCCCGAGCTCACGATCGTCAGCAACGTGCAGGGCTCGACCTTCACCGCGATCGGCGGTCACGTCGTCCAGTCGACGCTCACGAACCAGGTCATCGCGGGCCAGAACGCCACGGCGTTCACGACGGCCTTCGCGCGCGGCGACAGCATGTTCTCGGCGAGCTTCAACGGCGCCGACGGCGGCGGCGCCAACGTCGGCGTCGGTGAGCGCTACACGCGCATGCCCAGGGCCGATCTCACGGGCGCCGGGCAGTGGGCGTCCCACGCGCCCGCGCGCGCGACGGGCCCGAACGCCACGGGCTGCGTCGGCTGCCACAACAGCGGCGGGTTCGACGACGGCGGCGGCGACTCGTCGGACAACGTCCACCGCGATCCCAACCACACGCATCAGCTGAACGGCATGATCGAGCGCAACACGCCGCACGTGTTCGGCCTCGCGGGGCCGCAGAAGCTCGCCGAGGAAATGACGACGGACCTGCAGACGGCGCGCAACACGGCGCTCACGGCGCTCGGCTGCGGCAAGACGACGACGGCGGGCACGTCGACCGTCACCCTCGCGAGCAAGGGCGTGAGCTTCGGCTCGATGGTCATCACGCACGCGGCGGGCACGACGACGTGCACGCAGACGCTCAAGCCGCCCGTCACGGGCGGCGCCAACTCTGTGGCCGCCGATCTCATCGTGCGTCCGTTCCAGTGGAAGGGTGCCAACGCGTTCATCCGCGACTTCGTGCGCGGCGCGTTCCACAACGAGATCGGCATGCAGGCCACCGAGCTCCTCGGCTCGCCCACCGTCGATCCCGCGACCGTCGACGGCGACGGGGACGGCGTCAAGAACGAGGTGTTCGTGGGTGACGTCACGGCGATGACGCTGTACCAGGCCGCGCAGCCCCGCCCCACGACGAGCCAGGAGCTCGCGAGCCTGGGCGTCATCCCCGCGCTGTCGTCGACGCTCAACGCCGCCATCAACGACGGCTCGGCCGTCTTCGATCGCGAGGGCTGCGGGTCGTGCCACACCCGTCAGCTCACGGTGAACGACGTCATCTTCCGCGAGCCGAGCGCCAACGTGAACTTCCGCGACGCCGGCAACCTGTTCCCGAACGGCCGCTCATACGGCGCCTCGGCGCTCGACATCGCGAACCCCGTGACGTTCGACATCACGAAGGACTCGCCCGAGAACACGACGATCCACACGGCGAACGGGCAGACGCTCGGCGCCTTCGTGCGCGATTCGTCCGGGCACGCCACGATCGCGCTCTTCAGCGACCTGCGGCGCCACGACATGGGCGCGGGGCTCGCCGAGGAGATCGACGAGGTCGGCACGGGCAAGTCAGTGTTCCTCACGCGGACGCTGTGGGGCGCGGGCACGACGGCGCCCTACCTGCACGACGGCCGCGCGGCCTCGCTCGCCGAGGCGATCCTCGAGCACGGCGGCGAGGCGCTCGCGGCGCGCAACGCCTTCGCGGGCGACTCGACGACGGCGCAGCAGCACCTCGTCGCGTTCCTCAACAACCTCGTCCTCTTCAAGGCGGAGTGAACGTCATGAGGATCAACCACGACGACAAAGCGATCGCGTTCGTCTGTGTCTTCGTCATTCCGCTCGCGCTCGCGACGGTCTCGTGCACGAAGGACCTCGCGGGCTCGGCGAGCACGACGACGGACGACAACGGGAGCGTGACGACGGCGAGCTCCGCGTCGGCGCCGCCGCCGTCGAGCACGACCGCGGCCGCGGCCACGGCGCTGCCCATGCCGGTCGCGCAGGCGGCGCCGGCCGTCGAGTTCCCGGCGCCCGCGATGACGCCCCCCGTGATGCAAGCCGTGACCGCGACACAGGCGAAGCTCGATGGCCTCAC
>DATAZS010000479.1:0-4339 GCA_036271915.1 Polyangia bacterium | reverse complement strand
GGGCAGCGGGCCTGGCGGCGGCCGCTCACGAACGACGAGGTCGCGACCCTCGACGCCGTCTACACGCAGGGCCGCATGGACTTCGACGTGCCGACGAGCGTGCAGATGGTGCTGCAGGTCATGCTGACGTCGCCGAACTTTCTCTACCGCGTCGAGCACGGCGTGCCGACGCCGGGCGCGACGGTGGTGGCACTGACGTCGTGGGAGATGGCCTCGCGCCTGTCGTACTTCATCTTGGGCTCGATGCCCGATGATGCGCTGTTCACGGCGGCCGCAGAGAACGAGCTGCTGACGCCCGAGCAGGTCGCCGCTCAGGCGCGGCGCCTCCTGGGCGCGACGGACGGGCCCGTCACGGATCGCGTCGCGCAGTTCTTCACCGAGTGGCTGCACCTCAGCGATCTGCCGACCCTGCAGAAGGACAAGACGACGTTCCCCAACTTCACGTCGACGCTGGGGCCGGCCATGCTGCTCGAGACGCAGACGTTCGTGAAGCGGACGATCTTCGGGGGGCCGGGCGATCTCACGACGCTGCTCACGGCGCCTAACACGTACGCGCCGCCCGAGGTCGCGCAGCTCTACGGCGCGGCGGCGCCCGACGCGACGGGCAAGGTGGCGCTCGATCCCACGCAGCGCGCGGGCCTGCTCACGCAGCCGGGCGTGCTCGCGACGTTCGCCGAGGGTGACACGACCGACCCGGTTCATCGCGGGCTCTTCGTGCTCGAGGATCTGCTGTGCGGCTCGGTGCCGCCGCCGCCGCCGAACGTCGACGTGACACCTCCCACGATCACGCCGGGCACGACGGCGCGCGAACGCTTCGCGCAGCACGACGCCGTCGCGGGCTGCTCGACCTGTCACGCGTTCATGGATCCGATCGGCCTCGCCTTCGAGAACTACGACGGCATCGGGCAGTGGCGCACGACGGAGAGCGGGCGGCCCATCGACGCGTCGGGCATGCTGACGGGCACCGACGTCGACGGCCCGTTCGTGGGCGTCGTCCAGCTCGCGCAGAAGCTGGCGTCGAGCCGCCAGGTCGCGGCGTGCGCCGTCCGGCAGTTCTTCCGGTTTGGCTTCGGACGCTACGAGACGGCCGAGGACGCGCCCACGCTCACGCAGCTCGCGGCGACGTTCCAGACCAGCCGCGAGCAGATCGTCGACCTCGTCGTCGCCATGACCCAGGTGCCGACGTTCATGCAGCTGGAGGTGACGCCATGAAGGTGCTCGATCGGCGGACGCTGCTGCGCGGCGCAGGCGGCATCGCCATGGCGCTGCCGTTCCTCGACGCGATGTCGCGGCCGCGCCGCGCGCGCGCGGCGGGCGTCGCCAAGCGCTTCATCTCGTTGTTCAGCGCCAACGGCACGATCATGAACAACTGGGCGCCCACGGGGACGGAGACCGACTTCACGCTGTCGCCCATCCTCATGCCGCTCGCGGCGCACCAGGATCACCTGCTCGTGCTGCGCGGGCTCGCCAACGAGGTCTCGTACAACACGCCCGGCAGCAACCCGCACGATCTCTCGATGGGCACGCTCATGACGGCCATGCCGATGACGCTCGGTCCGAGCGGTCTCGGACGCGCCGACCACATCGTCGACGGCACCGTGGGCGGGCCGTCGATCGATCAGGTCATCGCGAACAACATCGGCACGGGCCAGCGCTTCTCGTCGCTCTCGCTCGGCGTGCAGTCGACGAGCACGATCCTCGAGCCGATGGTCATCCGCATGTCGTACCGCGGCCCTGGTGATCCGATCGTCCCGCAGGACGATCCGGGCAAGGCCTTCGCGACGCTGTTTGGCGACACCGAGGCGTCGCAGGCGGCCGTGCTCGCGACGCAGAAGCGCCGGGGCACCGTGCTCGACGCTGTGCTCTCCGATCTCACGGGGCTCTCGACGAGGGTGAGCGCGGCCGACAAGATCAAGCTCGACGCCCACGCGACGTCGATCCGCGAGCTCGAGAAGCAGCTGCTCACCGTGGGCGACACGATGTCGAGCTGTCGCGGCGTGACGCCGGTCGCGCCCACGGTGAGCCTCGCGCCGTACAGCTGCATCCAGGACTCGCGGCCCGCGACGTGCGTGGGTGACTTCGCGACGATCAGCGCGGCGCAGATCCAGATCCTCACGCTCGCGCTCGCGTGCGACCTCACGCGCGTCGCGACGCTCCAGTGGTCGACGGCGGAGAGCACCGTCGTGCACTCGGAGCTCGCCCTCACGGGGGAGCACCACCTCATGTCGCACGACGACACCGACGACGCGCCCCAGCTCACGAAGATCAACACGTGGTACGCGGGGCAGCTCGCCATGCTGCTGGACCAGCTGTCGACGATCACGGACGCCGACGGCCAAACGCTGCTCGATGGATCGGTCGTCTGGTGGGCCAACGAGCTGTCGGCCGGATCGACGCACAACCGCCGCGACCTGCCCTACGTGCTCGCGGGCAAGGGCAACGGCACGCTGCGGCCGGGCCGGTATGTCCACAACGGCGGCGATCCGCACAACAAGCTCTTCGCGGCCTTCCTCAACATGTTCGGCGTCCCCGCGACGAGCTTCGGCGCCAAGGCGTACCCGGGCGTGCTGAGCGGCCTCGCCTGATCGTCAGCGCGCGAGCACGTCGACGAGCGTCGCGGCGAAGAACACGACCGAGACGTAGCCGTTGAGCGTGAAGAAGGCGGCGTCGAGGCGCGACAGATCGCTCGGGCGCACGATGGCGTGCTCGTAGACGAGCAGCGCCGCGACGATGACGATGCCCACGACGAAGGGCAGGCCGAGCCCGGCGACGTGCGGCAGCGCGAAGAGCGCGGCGAGCGTGACGGCGTGCAGCGCGCCCGAGATCGCGAGGGCGCCGCCGACGCCGAAGCGCGCGGGGATCGAGTGCAGGCCCGCGCCGCGATCGAAGTCGCGATCGGCGAGCGCGTAGAGGACGTCGAAGCCCGCGATCCAGCACGCGACGGCGATCATGAGCAGGCCGGGCACGAGCGTGAACGTGCCGCGCACGGCGATCCACGCGCCCGCGGGGCCGGCCGCGATCGCGAGGCCGAGGAACAGGTGACACAGGAACGTGAAGCGCTTCGTGAACGAGTAGCCGAACAGCAGCGCGAGCGCGACGGGCGACAGCGCGAGGCAGAGGGGACCGAGCAGCGCGGCGGCGCCCACGAAGACGGCGGCGCTCGCGAGCGTGAGCGTCCAGGCGGCGCGAACCGAGACGGCGCCCGCGGGCAGCTCGCGTCGCGCCGTGCGCGGATTCTTGGCGTCGATGTGGCGGTCGGCGATGCGGTTGAAGCCCATGGCCGCCGTGCGCGCCGCCGCCATCGCGACGACGATGCCGACGAGGCGCAGGAGCGTGATGCCGTGGCCGCGGGCCGCGATCGCGGCGGCCGACAGCGCGAAGGGCAGCGCGAAGATCGTGTGCTCGAACTTGATCATGCGGCCGAACGTCACGACGTGGTCGAGCGTGCCGCGGGCTTCGGTCGGGGGCGTGGTCGTCGTCATGCGTGAGCCATCCAGCGAACGAGGGGAGTGGGCGCTCGGACGAGCGCCTCGAGGGGCGCCGCGAGATCGTCGACGTCGACGTCGATGAGGCCGGGCTTGCGAGCCGGTGAGAGGGAGCCGCACGCGTCGAGGCGCAGCGCCTCGGCGCCGCCCGTCGTCGCGGCCTCGAGCCAGCGCAGCGCGGCGATCGCGGGGAACGCCGCGCGCAGGGTCGCGATCTCGCCGAACAGCGACACATCGGGTGACGACGCGAGGCTGTCGGTGCCGAGCGCGAGCGGCACGCCGTCGGCGAGCAGCGCGGGCACGTCGGCGAGGCGGCCGCCGATGTGAAGGTTCGAGCGCGGGCAGAGCACGGCCGTCGCCCCCGTCTCCTGCGCGAGGCGCCGATCCTCGGGCGTCGCGTGGACCATGTGGACGAGCAGCGGCGGTGCGGGCGAAGCGAACGCGCCCAGCGTCGCGAGGTACGCGAGCGGCGACCTGCGCGGGACGCGCGACTTGACGTCGACGCCCATGGCCGTGAGCACGGCGGGCCAGCGGCCCGAGCCGTCGCGCAGGAGCGCGAGCTCGTCGGGATCCTCGGCGACATGGATCGACGTCGGCAGCCCCGTGCGCGCGGCCGCGGCGAAGATGCGGCGAAGCAGGCGGTGGTCGGCGGAGTAGGGCGCGTGCGGCGCCGGGACGTAGCCGAGGCCGCGCGGCCACGGGTGCGCCTTCGACGCGACGGCGCGCTCGCGCGCGGCGTCGGCGAGCGCGTCGCCCGTGCGCGCGTCGCGCGAGCCGAGCAGCTCGTGGAAGATCGTGCCGCGCAAGCCGGCCGCCGCGATCGCCGACAGCGACGCGAGCGAGTTGCCGACGTC
>DATAZS010000478.1:0-10075 GCA_036271915.1 Polyangia bacterium | reverse complement strand
CGGACAGGCGCCGGCCGCCGCGCCCCCGGAGGCGCCCCCTCCGCCGCTTCCCGACGGCGGCACGCCCGTCGTCACGATCTACGGCACGTCGTGGTGCGGGGCCTGCCGCGCGGCGCGCCAGTACCTCACGGAGCGCCGCGTGCCGTTCGCCGACAAGGACGTCGAGCGCGACCCGGCCGCCGCGCGTGAGCTCCAGGACAAGGCCTCCAAGATGGGGATCCCCACCGACCGCGTGCCCATCATCGAGGTGCGTGGCCGCCTGTTGCAGGGCTTCGATCGGGCGCGCATCGACGCGCTGCTGGGAGAACCGACATGAACAAGCTCCACCAACGCGGCCTCACGCTGGCGCTCGTCGTTCTCGGGCTCGCCGCCCTGGCGCGTCCGGCCGAGGCGCGGCTCATCGACCTGCGCGCCGGCGTCGAAGGGGGCGGCATCACGGGGTGGGGAAGCACGGCCAACACGCCCGACTTCTTCGAGCGCCGCAAGGGGATGGGCCTGGGCGTCGACGTCGGCGTCAAGCTGCTCATCTTCGACGTGTCGGCGAACTTCTTCCAGGCCATCGACGGCAACGGGCTCCAGGCGACGCTCACGCAGATCCTCGCGGGCGTGAACATCGATGTGCCCGTCGGCCACGACAAGTTCCAGACCGGCATCGACCGCGGCCACAACAAGAACATCCTGCACCCGCTCGCCGAGATCGGCTTCGCGGCGGGCACGCCCGAGCGCGTGAAGCCGCCGCTCGACAACGCGCAGATCTCCGACAAGGGGATCGTGACGTACATGGGGCTCGGCTACGAACACTTCCTCACGGGCGTCATCGCCGTCGGCGCCGAGGCCGACTTCGGCTACCATTACTTCACGGGCGGCGGGAAATCGATGCTCCCCGGCAGCCAGCTCTACAGCCAGGGCACGCAGCTCGCCGGCTACGCGACGCTCACTTTCCACCTCGGCTATTGATTCGATCCACGGCGGAACCCTGAGAGGGTTCGGCCGTCCATCAGTGACCTTGGAGCAGCCGTAGGAACTGGTCCGCCTCCATGAACTCGTCGGTCCTCGCGAGCACGGCGCCGTCGGGGCCCACGAGGCGGATCGCGGGCAGCGTGTCGGCGCCGTACTTCTTCTTCACGGGCGGCAGCTTCGGATCCTCGTCCTCGTGCGTGAGGTCGACGCGCAGGAGCGTGAAGTGCCCCAGCGCCTCGGCGACCTCGGGCCGCGAGAAGACCTTGAGCTCGAACTCCTTGCAGGGCAGGCACCAGCTCGCGCGGAAGTCGACGAGCAGCGGGCGGTTCGCGGCGCGCGCGTCGGCGACGGCGGCGGCCTCGTCGTCGAGCCACGTGAGCTCGACGGCGCCCTTGGGCGTCAGCACGTAGTTCGTCATGCCGAACAGGCCGATCGTCGCGAGCGCGACGCCGAGCGCCTTCCGCGCGCGCGACGCGACAGCGTCGTGGAACGTCAGGTGCACGGCGCCCAGCGCGACGCCCGCGACGACGAGCGCTGCCATGATGCCGGCGAAGCGCGGCGCGCGCGACGTGAAGTGCTCGAGCGGCGGCGCGACGTTCTTGAGGTAATAGAGCGCCGCCGTGAGCAGCACGATGCCGAAGACGCTCTTCACGGATTCCATCCAAGCGCCCGAGCGCGGCAGCGACATCGAGAAGGCCGCGAGCGCGAGGAAGGGCAGGCCAACGCCCAGGCCGTAGACGGCGCACAGCACGAAGCCGAAGGCGGCGTCGCGCGTCGTCGAGATGTACGCGAGCAGGCCCGCGAGCGGCGGCCCCGTACAGGGCGCCGCGATGAGGCCCGCGACGAGGCCCATGAGGAAGGCGCCGCCGAAGCCGCGGCCGCCCACGCGCGACAGGCGCTCCTGCAGGCCCGTGGGCAGGCCCAGCTCGAAGGCGCCGAACATCGACAGCGCCATCGCGATGAAGAAGAGCGCGAGCGGCACGACGACCCACGGGTTGCCGAGGTACGCGCCGAAGGCCTTGCCCAGCAGGCCGAAGGTGACGCCGAGCGCGCCGAAGAGCACGGCGATGCCGACGACGTACGAAGACGCGAGCGCGGCGGCCCTCCGTCGGCTCACACCCTTCGCGCCGAAGATCGCGAGCGTGATGGGAATCATCGGGTAGACGCAGGGGGTCAGCGCCGTGAGCAAGCCGAACCCGAGAGCGAGCACGACGCTGGGTGACGAAGTCATCACGTTGATTATAGACGGCGCCGCGAGTAGCGTCTCACCGCTTTGCCGCCGGACAATTCAGAGCTCGGCTCCCTGCGCGTCCAGATCGACGCCGTCGACGACCAGATCCTGGCGCTGCTCGACCGGCGCGCCGAGGTCGTGCGCCGCGTGGGCGAGATCAAGCGCGAGCGCCGCGAGACCTTCCACGTGCCGCAGCGCGAGCGCGCCGTGCTCGAGCGGCTCACGAACGCCGCCAAGGGCGCCTTTCCGCGCGAGGCCGTTCGACCCGTGTTCCGCGAGATCATGTCGGCGTGCCTGTCGCTCGAGAGCCCGCTCGTCGTCTCGTACCCCGGGCCCGAGGCGACGTTCAGCCACCTCGCGGGGCGGACGCGCTTCGGCCTGTCGGCGCAGTACGCGCCCGCAGTGAGCCTGGGCGAGGTCTTCCGCGCCGTGGGGCGAGGCGCCGACTACGGCGTCGTGCCCGTCGAGGAGGCGGCCGAGGGGCTCGTCACGCACGCGCTCGATCACTTCATCGACTCGGATCTGCTCAACGTCATCATCGTCGGCGAGATCGTGATTCCCGCGGCGCACGCGCTGCTCACGCACAGCGGGGCGACGGCGGGCGTCGAGCGCGTGTACGCGCACCCCGTCGCGGCGGCGCGCTGCGCGGCGGGGCTCGTCGAGGCCGTGCGCGGCGCGTCCATCGTCGCGGCGCCGTCGGCGGCGGCCGCGGCGGCGCTCGCGCGCGACGACGCGCGGGGCGCCGCGGTCGCTCCGGCGCTCGCGGGCGAGCTGTTCGATCTCGCCGTCGCGCGCGCGCGGCTCGACGACGGGCCGGCCGACGTCGCGCGCTTCCTCGTGCTCGGGCGCGTCGCGCCGCCGCCGACGGGCGCCGACGCGACCAGCTTGCTCGTCGGACTCGACGATCAGCCGGGCCGCCTCGCCGAGGTGCTCGATCGCCTCGCGGCGGCGGGGCTCAACCTGCGGCGCATCGCCTCGCGGCCCACCGACCGCCGAGGCCTGCGCGATCTGTTCTTCGTCGATCTTGACGGGCACCGCGACGTGCCCGCGTGTCGCGAGGTGCTCGAGCGCCTCGCGGGCGAGCTGCCGCTGTTCAAGGTGCTCGGATCGTACCCGCGCGACGGCGTCAGCGAAGCGAAGGGCGTCGGCGAAGCGAAGGGCGTCAGCGAAGCGAAGGGTGACCGGGCGTGAGCCGGCGCTGGTCGGGACCCCCGCTCGGATCGCTCGCCGTCATCGGCGTCGGACAGATCGGCGGCTCCGTCGCGCTCGCGGCGCGCGCGGCGGGCGCCGTCACCGACGTCGTGGGCTGGGGGCGAAGCGCCGAGACGCTCGAGCGCGCGCGCGCCATCGGCATCATCGATCGCGTCGCGCCCACGCGCGCCGACGCCGCGCGCGGCGCCGCGCTCGTCGTGCTCGCGACGCCCGTGCGCAGCCTCGGCGAGATCGCGCGCGACATCGCGCCCGCGCTCGAGGCGGGTGCGATCGTGTTCGACGTCGGCAGCGTCAAGGCGACGGCGATCCGCGAGGTCGAGCGCCACCTGCCGGCGGGCGCGTTCGTCGCGTGTCACCCCATCGCGGGCACGGAGCGCTTCGGCCCCGACGCCGCGAGCCCGCTGCTGTTCGAGGGCAAGCGCTGCGTGATCTGCCCGTCGTCGGCCACGCGCGACGAAGCCGTCGTCACGATCGAGGCGCTGTGGACGGCCATGGGCGCCGAGCCCGTGCGCATGGACGCGGCCCTGCACGATCGCGTGCTGGGCGCGAGCAGCCACCTGCCGCACGTCGCGGCCTACGCGCTCGCGAGCGTGCTCGCGGGCCTCGACGCCGAGCTCGTGCAAGGCCTCTTGCGCCTGCCGACGACGAGCCTGCGCGACACGACGCGCATCGCGGCCTCGAGCCCCGCGATGTGGCGCGACATCCTCGTCGACAACCAGGCCGAGGTCGTCCCGCTCGTCGACAAGATGATGGCGACCCTGACCTCGCTGCGCGCCGCGATCGCGGCGGGTGACGCGGATCGCATCGAAACGATCCTGTCCGAGGGAAAGTCCGGACGTGATCGGGTCATCCCGGGCTAGCCGGTTCGTTCTCGCGGCGTCGGCCGTCGCGCTCGCCGTCACGAGCGCGGGCTGCGGTGACCTGCCGCTGCCGCCCGCGGCGACGGCCGCCGCGGCGCGCACGGCGCCCGACGACAGCGACGCGTGGAACCTCGTGCCGGCGACGGCGTCCTCGCTCGCGGATCTGAACCTCGCGGCGCTGCGCGGCTCGCCGTGGTCGCGCACGCTCGTCACGGGCGGCTTCGTCGAGGATCGCGAGGAGCGCCTGCGCACCTTCGGCTACGACGTCTTCAACGACGCTGATCGCGTCGTCGTCGCGGGCTTCGATGGCGGTGAGCGCGCGAGCCAGACCGTCGTCGTCGAGGGACGCTTCGACGCCGATCGCATCGGGCGCGCGTTCGTCGCGGCGACGCCGGGCGCGGCCCTCGCCCGCTGGCGCGACTGTTCGATCTGGGAGGGGCGCGGTCACGCCGTTGCGCTCATCGGCGCCACGCTCGTGCAAGGCACGCCCGAGACGGTGCGCGCGTCGATCGACGCCGCGTGGGGCATCGTGCCCGACGCGCGCAGCGGCGCGCTCGGCGCGCTCGCGCGCGACGTCGACGCCGAGGCGCACCGGCCCGCCGTGACGCTCGCGTTGCTCGTGACCGACGACATGCGCGCGCGCGCCGCCGACTTCACCGAGATCCCGACCACCCTACGCCGCATCGCCGCGCGCCTCGACCTCGGCGCGGATCTCGAGCTCGCCGCGCAGGCCGTCTTCGACGACGCCGCGGGCGCGGGCCCCGCGGCGCGCTTCTGGGACGGTAGCCTGCGCGAGCTCAAGCAGAACCGCATGCTGCGCATCATGGGCCTCGGCCCCGTCGTCGACGGCGCGACACTGCAGGCGGAGGGCCCGCGCGTCTACCTGCACCTGCGCATCGGCGAGGACCGGCGCGAGGCGCTGTCCGAGCGCCTGCTGCTGCTGCTGCAGACGATCGCGCGGCAGCGCGGGCCGTCGGCGCCGCAACCGTGATAGAACGCCCGGCCGAGATGTCGAAGCCTGAATCGAACCCGTCTTCCGCGCTGAGCGCGCATCGCTCCGGCCCCTTGCACGGCACCTGCCGCGTGCCGGGCGACAAGTCGGTCTCGCACCGCGCGCTGCTCTTCGGCGCGCTGTGCGACGGCGCCGTCGCGATCCACGGCCTCGGCGAGGGCGGAGACAACAAGTCGACGGCGCGCGCGCTCGAGGCGCTGGGCGTCGCGATCCGCCTCGACGGCACGGAGGCCGAGGTCAGCGGCGTGGGCTTTGATGGGCTGCGCGCCGCGACGGGCGCCCTCGATTGCGGCAACTCGGGCACGACGATCCGCATGATGACGGGCTTGCTCGCGGGGCGGCCGTTCGAGACGACGCTCGAAGGCGACGCCTCGCTCACGAAGCGACCCATGCGCCGCCTCGCCGAGCCGCTGCGGCAGATGGGCGCCGTCATCGAAGGGCGCGTCGATCCGGCGCGCCCCAACGACGTGTTCCCGCCGCTGCGCGTGCGCGGCGGCTCGCTCATGGGCCTGCGCTACGACCTGCCCGTCGCGAGCGCACAGCTCAAGAGCGCGCTCGTGCTCGCGGGCCTGCAGGCGACGGGGCGCACCGAGCTGCGCGAGCCGGCGCAATCACGCGATCACACGGAACGCATGCTGCGTTTTCTCGGGGCGCCCATCACGGCCGACGTGGCGAACAACACGATCGTCGTCGATCCGGTGGGGTGGGGCGGGCGGCTGCGCGCCATGCCCATCACGGTGCCGGGCGATCTGTCGTCGGCGACGTTCCTCCTCGTTGCCGCGCTCACCGTCGACGGCAGCGACGTCGTCGTCGAGAACGTCGGCCTCAACCCCACGCGCACGGGCGCGCTCGACGCGCTCGCCGCCATGGGCGCGGAGCTCGTCGTCGAGCCGACGGGCGAGGCCATGGGCGAGCCGGTGGGCCGCGTGCGCGCGCGCGCGCGGCGGCTGCGCGGCACGCGCATCGACGGCACGCTCGCGCTGCGCGCCATCGACGAGATCCCCGCGCTGGCCGTCGCGGCGGCGCTCGCCGAGGGCACGACGATCTTCGCCGACCTCAAAGAGCTGCGCATCAAGGAGTCGGACCGCATCGCCGCGCTCGCGCGCGAGCTCACGCGCGCCGGCGTCACGGTCGAGGAGCGCCCCGACGGGCTCGTCGTCCACGGACTGGGCGGGCGCGCGCCCGCGGGCGGCGTCGTGCGCCCTGAGCACGATCACCGCATCGCCATGGCGGGCGTCGTGCTGGGGTTGTCGGCGCACGACGAGACGAGCACGCCGGCCGAGGACATCGCGACGTCGTTCCCGACCTTCGCCGACACGCTGCGCGCGCTCGGCGCGCCTCTCACGGGCTGATCACGGCCCGCCGTCGGGTCCGCTCGCGCCCGAGCAGACCTTCGCCTCGGCGCACTTCACGGCGAGCGTGCTCGCGATGTCGAGCAAGCTCGTGCAGTCCGTCGCGTAGATGGCCGCCAGGCAGATCTGGAGCTGGCTCTCGTTGATCTTGCCGTCGCAGCTCGCGGACGGCCACGCGTTGTCCCACTTCGCGCGCACCTGGATGGTGCAGGAGTCGAGAGTGTCGTACGTCTTGCCCGCGCCGATCTGGCCGCACATCTGGTACCAGCTGCAGCTCTGCGTCGTCGCGCGGTCGCGCGCGTCCGCCTGCGACGAGGTCGAGCTGCACGCACCCGCCAAGAGCGCGATCAATCCGAAGCCGGTGATGATCCTGTGCGTGTTGGACATGGTTCTCCCCATAGTTCTTCTCGACACGGCCGCCAGCTAAAACTGAAAGGCGATCTGCACGCCCATCACGGGATCGCCGTTGCGAAGGCGCGCGAAGGTGACGTAGCCGCCCCCGACGGCCGCGGCGGCGCCCGCGCCGATGAGCGCGCCGCCGAGCGCGCTGCGCGAGCGGTTCTCGGAGCAGAGCGTGCCCGTGCACGTGCCGTTCGAGCTCAGGATCGCGACGCCGACGGCGGCCGCGACGACGCCCACCATGGCGAGGACGACGGGGCCGGCGACGCTGGGCGCGCGCGGCGGCGGCGGCGGCGGCGCGAGCGGCACCTGCGCCGCGGGCTCCTCGAGCTGGGGCCGCAGCGTGTCGGCGAGGCGGAGCATGCCCTCGCGCGCCTCGGCGACCGTGCACACGTCGCAGGTCTTCGACTTCGTCGCGACGGGCAGCGCCGCCGACGGCGTGCCCTCGGTCGAGAAGACGCGCGCCACCATCTTGTAGCTGTTTCCCGCGACGTCGACGTGGGCGTGCACGACGTAGTTGACGTCGAGCTGCTGCCCGATCGTCTTGAGGCAAGGCGCTCCGTCGCAGTGCTGCAGCTCCGGTTTGCCGTCGAGCCGCTTCGCCGTCTCGGCGTCGTCGAGCACCTGGATGCCGCCGCGCACGAGGCCGAGGACGAAGCCGTCCTGCAACTGCGTCGCGAGCGCCGGCGAGTCGCCGCCCGCGATCGAGAACTCGGCGACGGCGACGCGGACGCGCGCGTCGGCCTTGGCGGCGGCGAGGGACAGGAAGGCGGCCAGCCCGACAGCGACGGCGATGCGCATGCGAGCCGTCATTGTACACGCAGACCTTCGGGCGCGCGCGGTCCGGGCGCGCGTCACGAACCCGACGGGCAGCCGGACGGCGCGCATGTCTTCGGGAGGCCGTAGCCCGCATCTCCGTCGGGCAGCGGCCCGAGGCCGAAGCACAGGTGCAGGTGATCTTGATCGGGCAGGCGCGGGCAGCGCGCCGCCACGTAGCAGGCGTCCCGCGCGACGTCGGGCTCGCACGAAAAGATCGCGCGCGGCTGGTCGCTGAGGTAGTCGAGCTCGAGGCGCGCGGCGCCGAGCGCGGCGGCGCCCACGAGCCCGTCGATGTCGGGACCTTCGGGGCGGATGTCGAAGCGCAGCGCCTGCAGGAAGGGCTCCTCGTCGGCGACGATCACGACGGGGATCGCGCCGCCGAGCTCGATGTACGCCGCGCTGCTGAGCGCCTCGCTGGGCTCGCTCGGATCGGTGTCGCACGGCTGCACGCAGGCCGCGACGGCGGGGTGCGCCTGCTTCAAGTTCGCCGTCTGCACGGCCGTCCACTCGATGCGTCGCGCGCGCCCGAGATCGACGCACGGACCTTCGTCGCCCGTCGACGGCGGATCGAACCCGTCGACGAGCGCGAAGCGCGGCATCGTCGTCCACGTCGCCGAGATGGGCTTGGGCCACGTCGCGACGAGCAGCGGCGCCGACGACATGGCGGGCGCGGTGGTCAACTTCGCGGCGACGCGGTTCCACGCCGTCTGGCTCAGCACCATGGGCCCCACGCCCGTCGCGAGCAGCAGCGATAGATCGACGCCCGTCGCGTTCGTGGTCGTGAGCTCGTCGCCGCGCTTGCAGCAGGTTGGGGGCGCGACCGTGGGCGTGAACGCTGCGGGCGCCGCGCAGGCGCGCATCACGACGCGCGTCGCGGGGATCGTGACGGGCGCCTGCAGGCCGAGGAAGCCCGGCTCGGAGTTGGCCGTCGTCTCGCCGCCGCCGAACGGCGAGAAGCGCACGACGGCGTAGCCCGCGTCCTCGAGGAAGTCGAGGGTCGCGCCCTGGTGGTTCCAGAACGTGATCGACGAGCAGCCTGGCGCGATGGCGCTCACGCCCGCGTCGGGCGCGCCCCCGTCCGTCGCGCCCGCGTCGCCGCAGCTCTTGTCGAAGCGCAGCTCCGTCGAGAACGCGCGCATGAGATCGCCGCCGAGGATGCCGCCCGGAATCGTCGTCGCGCTGCCCACGGGGCCGAGCTGCAGCGAGAACAGGCCGAGGTCGCGGAAGCGCGCGCGCACGGGCTGCGGCATCGCGAGCGACGTCGTGTCGAGAAGGTCGAACCCGCGCGGCGCGATCGTGAGCGTGCCGCTGCCGGGCGAGGCCGCGCCGATGATGGTCACGGGCGATCCCGTATCGATGACCATCTGGAAGGGCTTACTGCCATCGGGCAGTTGCGCGCGCCCGAGGAGCGCGCCTTGGCTCGTGCCGTCGCCGAGCGGCGCGCGCGTCACGGGGATAGGAAGTTGATCGATCGTGAAATAGTCGTCGCTGCAGCCGCTTACGACGGCGACCGCGAGCGCGACGGACCTCCAAGCGCACGCGCGCGCTCGGCCGCTCGAACGCCCCACGCCAGGCTACTCCTCTTTTTCTTCGAGCTTCTTCTTCATGCGCTTGATGAGCGCGTCGAAGCCGTCCTTCGAGATGATCTTGTTGAACTCGGCGCGGTAGTTTTCGAGCATGCTCTGGTCGTCGGTGAGCACGTCGTAGACGACCCACTTGCCGTCCTTGCCGATCATCTTGTACTCGAGCGCGATGTCGACCTTCTTCCCGCGCGAGGTCGTGTGCAAGGTGGCGTCGACGGTCGCCTCGCCAGCCTTCTCGTCTTTCTGTTCCTTCTCGTACTTGATGTTGTAGTTCGGGCTGCCGTGCACCTGCTTGAGGTAGCTGCGCTCGACGAGCTGGCGCAACGTATCGGTGAACTCGGCGCGCTGCTTCGGCGTGAGGCCGTCCCAGTGGCGCGCGAGCGAGCGCTTCGCGAGCTCGTCGTAGTCGAGGAACTCGCCGACGAGCTTGCGCACCTCGGAGCGCTCGAGCTCGGCCTCGGGCGTCCAGTTCGGGACGTTCTTGTGCAGGATCTTGTCGAGCTGCGCGTTCGACTTCTTGAGCTCGGTCATGGGATCGCCCGCGGGCGGCGTCCCCGCGGCGCCGGGCTTCTCGGCCACGTCGCCGGCTTTGGCCGGCTTGGCCTCTTTTGCCTCGGCGCGCTTCGCGAGGCCGACGGCGGGCAGGC
>DATAZS010000477.1:0-12664 GCA_036271915.1 Polyangia bacterium | reverse complement strand
CGGCTTCACCAAATGTTCGTGGGCGCCGAACCGCGCGTCGTGCGCGCCCTCGCGCGCTACGTCGTGCACAACGATCGGCGCGCGTCGACGCTCCTCGGCGAGTACATCGAGGCGCATCAGCACATCATTCGCCAGCAGGAGCGCCGTCCGCGCGTCATCAAGACGCGCACGGCGGGGCGACACCACGATCTGCAGGTCATCTTCGATCGCCTCAACGCGCAGATGTTCGGCGGCACGCTCGACGCGCGCATCACGTGGGGGCCGGGCGCGGGGCAACGCGACGACGTCCGGCGCAGGCGCTCGATCAAGATGGGCAGCTTCGCCGTCGAGGATCGCGTCATCCGCATCCACCCGGCGCTCGATCAGGACAACGTGCCCGACTTCTTCGTCGAGTGGATCGTCTTCCACGAGATGCTGCACGGCAAGCACGAGGTGCTGCGCACGAACGGCCGCCGCCGCTTCCACACGCCGGAGTTCCTCGCCGAGGAGCAGACCTTCCCCGAGTACACGCGCGCGTGCGCGTGGGAGAAGGCGAACCTGGACCGCTTGCTCAGATCGTAGGCTACGGGAAACCGGGGACCGTCATCTGCAGGATCTTGACGGACGTTCCGCCACCGACGGCGATGAGGGTCTTGCCGTCGGGGCCGCCGAAGGCGGCGTTCGTGCCGTACTTCGAGTTCTCGTTGACGATGTTGCCAGCGCAGTCCATGGCGATGCCGTCGCCGCCCGGGCCGCCCATGTTGGTCTTCGTGCCGAGCGAGCCGTCGGTGTTGACGTTCCACACGCCCATCTGCACGACGTAGAGCAGCTTCTCGTCGGGCGACAGCGCCATGCCGTTCAGCCCCCCCGTCTGGATGACGGTCGACATGCCCGTCGGGTCGATTCGTACGAGCGCGGACCCGATGCCGCCCGCCGTGCGTCCGCCGAGCTCGTACTGCGTGTTTGAGAAGTAGATGTTGCCGTTGTGCGTGCTGATGAGGTCGTTGGGCGAGTCGTACATCTTGCCGCCGGACATCGACGAGACGATCGTGCCCTGCTTCGTGACGACGTCGTATTTCATCACGGCGCGCGGGCCGTGGCAGGCACCCAGCAGATTGCCGTCGGACGCGACGCCGAGGCCGTTGCAGCCGGCGTCGTGGACCCAGACCTCGCAGGTCGCCGTGGGCGCGCCGCCACCAGTCGGCGGCGTGTACGACACCTTGATGATGTCGCCCGCGGTCTTGTTGGCGCTGCCGTCGCCCTGCACGAAGTTCGAGAAGAAGAACGCGTTCTGGCTCGCGATCCAGGTGGGGCCCTCGTTGTAGGCGTAGTTGAACGTGAAGTTCGTGCAGACAGCCGTCGTCGTCGTGGCCGTCTGCACGGGGTACGTGCCGCCCGGACACGTGAAGGGCGTGTAGGCCGTTGCGCCTCCCGTACCTGTCGCGCCTGCGTTGGACGAGCCGCCGTCGGCGCCGGCCGAGCCGCTCGCGCCGGCCGAGCCGCTCGCCCCCGCCGTGCCGAGCGCCCCCGCCGAGCCGTTGGCGCCGGCCGAGCCGTTGGCGCCGGCCGAGCCGTTGGCGCCGGCCGAGCCTTCGGCGCCGGCCGAACCGTTCGCGCCGGCGGAGCCGTTGGCGCCGGCCGAGCCGTTGGCGCCGGCCGAGCCGTTCGCGCCCGCCGTGCCCGTGTGGCCGTTCGTGGGCGAGTTGCTGCACGCCGCGGCGGAGAGTGCGAGGCCGAGGACGAGGGTCGATCGGGTGAGGCTCATGCGCGGAGCATGCCCGCGTTCACGCCCGCGCAGGTGCGAATTCGGTCGCGCCGGTGCACGCCGCGGCGGCTCAGCGCGGCGCGGACGCGGGCGGCAAGATCAGGCGCTCGATGAACGCGACGGGCAGGCCGCCCTGCGCGACGAACGCGTCGTGGAACGCGCGCAGCTCGCGGCCCGTGCGCGCGAGGTACTTGTCGCGCAGCGCCTGGATCTGCAGCTTACCCAGCGTGTACGCCAGGTACATCGGATCGTAGGTGCCGCGCAGCGCCTCTTCGTGGGCGTTGGCGGGTTCTTGGAAGCCCTGCTCGACGAAGACGCGCGTCGCCTCGGCGACCGTCATGCCCTGCGTGTGCATCTTTATGGCGACGACGTAGCGGCAGTCGCGCAGCAGCGCCTCCTGCAGCTGCGCCAGTCGCAGCTTGGGATCGTGATCGCCGAAGCCCTCGTCGATCATCATCTGCTCGACGTAGTGGGCCCAGCCCTCGACGTTCGCCGTCGTGTACATGAGCTTGCGCACCTTGCTCTTCACGCGCGGCATGTAGAGGAACTGCAAGAAGTGTCCGGGGTACGCCTCGTGGATGTCGATCATCGACGTCGTGTAGCGGTTGAACATGCGCAGGTGCTCTTCGCGGTGCGCGGGCGTCCAGTCGGGCTCGACGGGCGTGACGTAATAGTACGCGTCGACGCCCGCGACCTCGTACGGGCCCGGCGTGTCCATCGACGCGAAGACGGCGGCGCGCGCGTAAGGCGGCGTCTCCTGGACGCGCGGGCGTTGCTCGGACGGGAACGTGACGAGGTTGTGCGTCGTCGCGAACGCGCGCGTCGCCTCGAGCCCGCGCGCGACGGCGGGGATGAGCTCGGCGGCCGCGGGGTGCTCGGCCGACAGCGCGAGCATGACGTCGGCGGGACGTTTGTCCGGCGCGATCTTCTTGGCTGTCTCGACGAAGGCCGCGCGATCGAGCGCGAGCCGCGCGTCGCCCGCGGCGAGCAGCGCGGGCAGCGGCGTCTCGACCATCTCTTGCAGGCGCAGCAGCTCGGCGAAGCGCTCGGCGCCGAGCGCGAAGCTCCCGTGCGAGCGCGGATACAGGTCCTTTTCGAGCCATGTCGCGAAGTCGCGCGTCGCCTCGAGCGCGGCGGCGTTGGCGGCGTCGAACTGCGCGAAGAGCTTGGCGTCGGTCGTCGCGGTGCGGGCCCACGTTCGCGTCGCCGTCTCGAAGAAGCCGATCGAGCCGCGCGCGAGGCGCAGCGCGAGCAGCGTGTGCTCGGGCGCCGGGTCGTCGAGGTTCGCGCGCGCGGCGGCGTACAGCGCCGGGATCGCCGCGAGGCGCGCCACGACGGCGCGCAGGCGATCGGGCGCGGGCGCGAAGGCGCGCTTCATGAGCCCGTCGACGGCCTCGCCTGGCAGGCGTGCGTACGCCATCGGGTTGTGCCGCCAGCTCTCGAGCGTCGTCAGATCGAAGAGCTCGGCGCGCGCCTGGGACGCGAGGAACGCGCGATCGATGGCGTCGTCGGGCGACAGGCCCGCGGCCGGCAGCGCGTCCGTCGCCGCGATGAACCGGCGCAGCTCGGCGACGCGCGCGTCGATGCGCGCCTTCGAGAGGTCCTCGAGCGCGCGATCGTGCTCGTGCAGACCCACCGTCGTCGCGCTCGACGGTGAGAACGCGAAGGACGCGTCGAAGTACGCGTCGACGAGCGACGCGAAGCCCGAAGGCGGGGGCGGCGAGGGCGGCGAAGTCGAATGGTGGGCGCAGGCGAGCAGCATCATCACAGGGAGCAAGCGGAAGGATCGCACGCACCGAGCATAAGCTGTGGGTCGTGCGCGGCGCCACGAAGCTGACGCGCCCGCGGGCCCGGCACCGCGTGGTGCAAGGACGTATGGCACTATGGGGGCGTGCCCTCGCCCGGGACCACCGAATCGCCGCTGTTGCGGTCGATCCTCGAGGAGCTACCGATCGGCGTGTGGGTCGCGCGAGCGCCCGGCGGTGAGTTCGAGTACGCCAACCGCGCCTTCGGCGAGATCTTGGGCATGGACGCGCGCGACGACGTCCGCGTGGGCGGCTACGCGCCCGTCTATCACATCGAAGATCGGGCGGGCCGGCCGTTCCCCGAGGATCAGCTGCCGTTCGTGCAGGCGCTGCAGCGGCGCGAGACCGTCGTCGTCGACGGCATCGTCATCGCGCGCGAGGACGGTACGCGCGTGCCCGTGCGTGCGTTCGGCAAGCCGCTCTTCGACGGCGCGGGCGTCGTGACCCACGTCGTCATCGCGTTTCGCGACGTCTCGGCCGAGGTCGAGGCCGAGGCGGCGCGCGTCGTCGCGACGCACAAGCTTCAGACGGCGCTGCAGCACGCGCCCATCATCCTGTTCACGGCGGATGTCGAGGGCGTCGTCACGGTGTCGGAGGGCGCGGGGCTCAAGGCCATGGGGCGCGTCTCGGGCGAGCTCGTGGGGCAGTCGATCCGCGAGGTGTTCAAGGACAGGCCGCAGGTGAGCCGCACCTACGACCGAGCCCTCGCGGGCGAGTCGTTCACGTCGGTGATCGATCTGGGCAACGTCGTGCTCGAGAGTTGGTTGTCGCCTTTGCGCGGCCCGGACGGCGCGATCGGGGGCGTCATCGGCGTGTCGACGGACGTCACCGATCGCCTGCGCATGCAGCGGCAGATGAACCAGGCCGAGGGGCTCGCGGCGCTGGGGCGGCTCGCCGCGAGCGTCGCGCACGAGATCAACAACCCGCTCGCGTACGCGATCGAGGCGTTGCGGCTCGCCGATGAGCAGATCGCGCGCGACGGCGGCGCCGTAGGCTCGCGCCTCGAGGAGCTCCTGCGCGAGGCGCGTGACGGCATGGAGCGCGTTCGCCTCATCACGGGCGACCTCAAGGCGTTCTCGCGCGCCGACGAGGACGCGCGCCGGCCGCAGGATCTGGGGCGCGCGCTCGCCGCGGCCACGAAGATGGTGGCGACGCGCACGGGGCCGCGCGCGCGCATCGATCTGCAACACGGACCGCCGGCGACGGTGCACGCCGACGGCACGCGCCTCGCGCAGATCTTCGTCAACCTCGTGCTGAACGCCGCCGACGCGCTGCCGCCCGACGGCGCCGCGCGCAACGTCATCTCGATCGTGAGCCGCCTCGACGGCGCGACGGCCGTCGTCGAGGTGTCGGACAACGGCGCGGGCGTGCCCGCCGAGCTGCGCGACCGCGTGTTCGATCCCTTCTTCACGACGAAGCCGATCGGGGAGGGCACGGGCCTGGGCCTGTTCGTGACGCGCAATCTCGTCGGGGCGCTGGGCGGCACGATCGCGCTCGACGACGCGCCGGGCGGCGGCGCGCGCTTCACGATCCGGCTGCCCACGGTCGCCACGCCACCCGCGCCCGTGACGCAGGAGCTGCCAGTGGCCGCGCCCGCGCTCCGCACGCGCGCGCGGGTGCTCATCGTCGACGACGAGCCGCAGCTCGCGCGGCTCTTTCGCGCGTCGCTCGCGGCCGACTACGACGTCCAGGTTTTCACGGGAGGCCGCGCGGCGCTCGCGCACATGCTCGAGAGCCCGCCCTACGACCTCGTCCTGTGCGACCTCATGATGGCCGACGTGTCTGGCAAGGACGTGTTCGAGGAGCTGCGCCGCCAACGGCCGGGGCTCGAGGGGCGGCTCGTGTTCATGACGGGTGGCGTGTTCGACCCGCAGGTCGCCGACTTCTTGGCCGCGATCCCGAACGAGTGCATCGACAAGCCCTTCGACGTGCGCGCCGAGGTCCGCAGGCGGCTGCCGCCGTAGCGATGTTCGCGGAGGCGCTGCGTCCGTGAGAAACTAACGGCGCTCATGATGCGCGGCACGACACGCGGCACGGCTGGGGGGCTGGCGATCATCGCCATCGTCGCCGTGGGCACCTCGCTGCTCGTGAGCTGGAAGATGCGCGGCGACGCGAACCACCTGCGGACCCTGCTCGCGGCCGAGATCGATCGCGGCTCGCTCGTGGGCCTCGGGCGCGCTCAGGCGATCGGTCGCCGCGTCGTCCTCGCCGACTCGAGCGATCCCGAGTCGGCGGCGCTGCTGGCGTACGCGGGGGCGCTGCTCGCGACGGAGTTCGGGCAAGGGACGATCAACGAGGCCGAATCGGCCGCGGAGCTCGCCGAGCGTGACGGCGCCGTCGGCGCGTCGCCCGCGGCGCCCATCGCGGCGTCGGCGCGCGCGCTCGTGGCGCTGCGCAAGGGCGACGCGACGCGCGCCCTCGCGCTCGCGACGGCGGCCGCCGCGGCGTCGAGCGACGGGCCTCACGCGCGCTGCGCGCTGGGTCGCGTGCGGGCCGCCGCGGGCGATCTCGTGGGCGCGAGCCACGCGCTCGAGGCGGCCATGGTCGAGGCGCCGGACTTCTTGCCCGCGACGCTCGCGTGGGCCGAAGTGCGGCTCGACCTCGGCGACGCGGGGGCGGCGCAGGCCGTGCTCGTGCCCGTCGTCGCGCGCGCGCCCGAGGACGTTCGCGCGCGCTTCCTGCTGGAGGAGGCCGCGCGCGCCGTCGCGACGGCGCCGGGCCCGAAGCCCATCGCGCCCGCGAACGCCGCCCTCGAGTCGACCTGCGCGGCGAACGGCGTGCTCACGCCGTACCTCGTCGCGGGCTGCGGCCTCGCGTGGTCGTCGCGCGCGCGGCTCGTGGGCGATCACCTGCGCGCGTCGACGCAGGCCCAGGCGGCCGCGCGCGTCGCACCCGACGAGCCGCGCCTGCTGGCCCGCGCCGCGCAGATCCTCGCACAGCAGGGCCTCGTCGATCGCGCCGACAAGCTCCTCGAACGCGCCGCGCGCTTCGCGACGCCGCAGGCGCCGCAGCTCGCGTGGGCGCGGCTCGCCGTCACGCTCGGCCACGGCCGCGCCGCGACGGCGCCGCCCGGCCTCAAGCCCATCAACGCCGACACGCGCGTCCTCGCGGCGCGCGCGGCCTTCGCCGTCGGCGGCGCGGGCGCGCTCGCGACGACGCTCGACGCGTTCGGCGCGGACGTCGTTGGCAATGACGCCGATCTGCGCCTGCTGAGGTCCTTGGTGGCTCCCGTCACGCAGACGATGCCGCCCGCGACGGTCGGCCCGCCCCACGCGAAGCCCGGCGCGGCGCAGGAGTACATCGACGGCCTGCGCGCGCGCCTCGCGGGGGACTCGCTGCTCGCCGCCGAGCACCTGTCGCACGCGCTGTCGGGGCACGCCGACGCGTGCCGCGCCGCCGGCGAGTACGTCGCCGCGCTGCGCGCGCTCAAGCGTCAACCCGACGCCGCGTCGTTCACCACGCTGCGCGCCGAGAACAGCGGCTGCGTCGATCTGCCTCCCGCGCGCTGACCGTCACTCGGTCGTCGGGTCGACGTCGTCCGCTTTGGCGTGGCTCGGCTCGTGCTCGCCGCCCTCGGCGTCCCAGCGGTTCTCGCCGTAGTCGGTCCATTCTTGCGGCTGGTCGCGCACGTCGACGTGCACGAACTGCGAGACAGGGTAGTAGCCGATGCCCTTGACGCCCATCGCGCGCGCGAGATCGCGCACCATGAGCGGCGTCATGCCCGGCACGCGGATGTCCGCCGCCATGCCGCGCGTGTGGTACGACAGCGTCGCGAGCGAGAACATCGGCGCGCGGAAGCCGGACACGAGCAGGATTTTCTGGTGCGTGCGCTGCGTGATCCGATACAGCAGCTCGATGAGGCGCGGGTCCATGGGCGTCTCGGCGCCCGTGCGCTGGCAGCGCATGAGGTGGCGAAGCGCGCGGTAGGAGGACGCCTCGACCTCGCCGCTCGCGAGATCGAGGTGGACGTCGACGGTCTCGCCCGTGTTGACGAGCTCGACGAGGAAGTGACCCTGCGCGCCCGTCGGCCGGCGGGGCGCGACGCCCATCGCGTCGGTCGTCGCGTCGGCGCCCGGCACGGGGTGCAGCGCCACGGTGTCGGCGGCGTGCACCATCGCCTGCACGCGATCGTCGAGCCGCCGCAGCGAACCGTTCATGTGCCACGAGCCAGCGATGAGCGCGCCCGTCGTCGCGACGAGCGCGAGCGCGATGAGCGTCACGGCGCGCGGCAACCCGCGCGGCAGCGTGAGCGTGCGGATGGGGCGGCTCGCGTCGCCCGCGATGACGATGCGCAGACGCTCGCGCCGCGGCGCCTGCGCCTCGCGGCGGATGCGCGCGAGCTCGGGCAGCGACCGTCGCGCGTCGGCCATCCTTCGGCCCCGTCGGCTCAGGCGACCGGCGACAGGTGGCGCCCCGAGACCGCGCCGCTCGTCTCGGTCGCGACGATCGCGCGCCCGGCGTCGTCGCCCATGCGGCTCGTGCCGCGGAACACGCCGCCCGTCTCGATGCGCACGCTCTTGGCGTCGAGATCGCCCTCGATGCGTCCCTTGGCCAGGATCTCGAGGTGCCCGCTGCACGTGACGTTTCCCATCACCTGCCCGGCGACGACGACGTCCGTGCCGCGCAGATCGCCGCGCACGACGCCGCTCTCGCCGACCACGACCGACGCCTTCGAGTCGACGTTCCCTTCGATCGTGCCGTCGATGCGGAAGCCGCCGTCGGCCGTCAGATCACCGCGAACCGTGAGCGACTGTCCGAGCACGTTCTCGATCGGCTCGTGCGACGCTGCCCGTCCGCTCTCCGCCTTCGATCGCCATGCCATGTCTTCCCTCCTGCCGTTTGCCCAAAGGTCTTTTATCGGGCGCGCGCGGGGAAACTGTAGGGAAACCGCAGCAACGACGCGACTTTCTGCGTCGGCGATCGTGCCGGAGGCGTTAAGCTCGCGCGCATGTCGGGCAGGCGTGCGTTCGCGGTCGCGATCTTTTGTCGCAACGCGGGTGAGATTTTGCTCATCCGCCACAAGCGCCTCGGGACGTGGCTCCCCGTGGGCGGCGAGCTCGAGTCTGGCGAGTCGCCGCTCGAGGCCGCGCGGCGCGAGCTGCGCGAGGAGACGGGGCTCGAGGGCGTGTTCCCGACCGGTCTCGGTGTCGACGGCACGCCGCCGGGGTTCATCGGCTACGAGGAGCACCCGGCGGGCAGCAAGGGCCTGCACATGAACTTCGCCTTCGTGGCCGACGTCGCGACGCGCGCGCTCGCGGCGTGCGACGAGTACACCGACGCGCGCTGGTTCGGCCGCGCGATCGACGTCGAGTGTCCCGCGAACGTGCGCGAGCTCGTCGCTCGCGCGATCGCCGCGCGCGCGTCGTGAGAGAGCGCGCGCGGCGATCGTGCTCGTCGCCGCTTCGGGATCGGCGTCGCGCACGACGAGGCGGGCGCGGCCAAGCTCAGGCGCGCGGAGCTCGAGCGTCAGCGACCGTAGCGTTCGGCGGCGCGCGCCTTGGCCTTGGCGGCCTCGACGTCGCGGTCGCGAAACGGCGCCGCCGTCACGAGCGAGTCGACGAGCCGCCGCGCGACGGCGGCCACCTCGTCGACGCTCTCGTTGAACGTGACCTCGTTGATCTTGGCCGGCGCGTTCATGCCGGACAGCTTGCGCACGAACTGCAACGACGCCGCGCGGATCTCGTCGTCGGTCGCGGGGGGCTCGAAATGGAACAGGGTCTTGATGCTTCGGCACATGACTCACCTCGCTGGGCGCGGCGAGCATAGCTCGTCACCGCCGCGGGTCGCCATGTCACCCGCGCGTGACGTCCGCGCACCCGAGGCCCGCACCGCGCGGTAATCGCGGGCACGCGACTGGCGCCGCGTTTGCTCTCTCTGGGTGTATGAAGCGCATCAGCCTGAGAAACCCGAGGAATCGCGAGCGCATCTTGGTCGTCGAGGACGATGAGGTGGCACGCGAGACGATGACCGAGGTTCTGGCGCACGCCGGCTACGACGTGGTCGCGGCTGCCGACGGGTACGAAGCGCTGTCGATCGCCGCGCACGGGTCTCCGGATCTCGTGCTGTCGGATCTCCAGATGCCGGGCATCGACGGGGTCGAGCTCACGAAGCGGTTGCACGCCTTCGCGGGAGGCATCCCCGTCGTGCTCACGACGGGGATCACCGACACGCAGGACGTCATCACGGCGGCGCAGAGCTACGGCGCCGTCGCGTGCCTCCCGAAGCCCATGAACGTCGACGAACTGTTGTGGACGATCGATCGCACGCTCGCGGCTCGGCCGCGGGCCGCGGCGCGGATATCCGCGTCGCAGCTTTGAGCCACGGCTAGCGGCGCTTCTTTTTCTTGTGCTTCTTCGTCACGGGAGCGGTGCGCGTCTCCTCGGCGGGCGCCGCGTCTTCCTCGGTCGCGGCGGCCGGCGCGGCCTCGGGCTCCTCTTGCTTGGCAGGAGCTTTCTTGGCGGCCTTGGGCGCGTCGTCCCAATCCGTCGACGAGCCCTGCGTGTCGTGGGAGGTCGCGGGCTCAGCTGCCTCTTCGCGCGGCGCGCTCTCCTCGTGCGCTGCGCGTTTGTTCTCGCGCACCTCGTCCACGGGCTTGTCTTTGTCCTCGGCCGGAGCGTCGGGAGCCGCCTCGGGCTTCTTCTCGGCCTTCTCCGACGGCTTCGGCGTCGCGATCTTTCCAGGCTCGCCCACGAAGAGGTCGGGCCAGCGATCGCTCGCGGAGTGGAACGTCATGCGCGTCGCGGTGTCTGCTGACGCGCCAACCTTCCAAAGATAGATCTCGAAGTCTTCGACGTCGTGCTCGAGGTTGTGAATGGCGGCGCCGAAGACGAGCCACGCGCCGTCATTCGAGAAGCGCGGGAAGAACTCGCGCGAGCGCTTGCCCTTGAGATCGACGAGGACGAGGTCGGCGGCGTCGACCTGCTCCGGCGGCTGGCCCTCGGTCACGGCCTTGTGAGCGATGCGCGAGAAGTCGTTTCCAGCGGCGTCGGCCCAGTAGACCGACGCGCCGTCGGGCGCCCACGCGATCTGCGAGCCGGCGCCGATCCGCGTCCAGGTCTTGTGCTTGATGCTCCAGATGCCGGTCTGCGCGCGATCGCCCTTGAGCGTGAGCGCGAGGAAGTGTCCGTCGGGCGACAGCTCGGGCTGCTGAACGATCGCGCCCGCGAAGATCGGGTAGCGCGCCGTGTCCGTGATCTTGACCTCCTCGCCCGATCCCAGCTTCGTGCGGAGGATCTTCGAGCCGCGCATGAACAGGATCTCGTCGGGCGCGATCCAGCTGCCCCACGTCGCGTTCTCGACGACCTTGGCGATGCCCTCGCCGTCAGGCGAGACCGTGTAGAGATCCCACGTCCCGTCGTCATTGGCTTCGCTCTCGCGCACGAAGCCTTTTTCGTGGCTGCGCGTGAACAGGATCTTCGTGCCGTCGGGCGAGAAGCGCGGGCGCCAGTCAGTGGCGCCTCCCTTCGTGATCTGCTTCGTGTCGGAGCCGTCGGTCTTCATCGTGAAGAGGTGCGGCCGTCCGGCGCGCGAGCTCGTCCACACGACGAGCCCGTTGGCCTCGGCGCCGACCGTCTTGAGCGTCTCGAGATCGGCCGGCTTCGCCTCTTTCTCCGCGCCCATGGGCGAGGTCGTGGCGCAACCGGTGCCAACCAACGCCGATCCGAGCAGGCCGGCGAGGACATACCCTAAGGTTCGCGTCTTCATCGTGAGTCGCGCGATACCACGACGGCCCGAAAATTTGCAACCGCCCGCGCGGGCGGCGCTCGATCACCGTCGGCGACGGCGCGCGAACGCGAGCATCGCGATGACCAGCAGCGCCGCGACGCCGCCGCCGCTGCGCGCGCCGACCGCGCAGCCGCCCGCCTGATTGGCCGTCTGCGTATCGGAGGCGGCGGTCACGCTGGGCGTCGGGACGCCGCTCGGCGCGCTCACGATCGGGGTCGAGGGCGCGTTGGCCGTCGCTTGGTTGGCGCCGCTCGCGCAGCCGCCCGCGACGAGGGCCGTCGGGCTCACGGGGCCGAATGAGCGGCTCGTCAGGTCGAAGGCCACCTGCTCGAGGAAGTACGTGCGCGAGGCGTCCTGCGCGCCCGGATCGACGAACGTGTAGCTGTGGCCGCCACCGCCGCTCAAGCTGCCGCCCGGAATGAGCGTCGGGTTGAGCACCGTACGCGCGCCTCCGACGTCACGGTAGACGTTGAAGCCGAGCGTGTCGATCTCGTCGGCGGTCTGCCAGGCGAGCGTCGTGCCCGCGCACTGATCCGTCGCGTCGAACGAGAGGATGTCGACGTTGGTGTGGATGGTGACCGGGGTCTCGCCGGTCGCGCCGTTCGTGTAGCCGATGAACGTCGCAGGCGACGACTGCGCGTTGTAGTCGGTCGTGATCCAGTCGATCGTGCGCGCCGTGCTCGACTCGCGGATCTCGTCGAACGTCGCCGCGAGAAAGTCGTGGCCCGTCACGCCTGGCGCCCCGACCGTCTCCCAGTAACCCTCACGGGCCACGTTCCGAATGTCGCTCGGGATCGAGTTCGTGCCCGTCGTCATGGTCGTGAACGGCGTCGCGTCCAGGTACGCCGTCAAGGTCGACCCGCTGCGCGTGACGGTCACGAGGTGGAACACATTGTTGCTGATCGTCGTGCTGCCCGCGACCTCGCCGGACGTTCCGCCGCTGTCCCGCACGTATGCGAGCAACGCGGCCGAGGTCTGCGTGACGCCGTCGTAGCCGACGGCGATGTCGATGTCCGATTGCGAGTTCGTGCTCTGCCGCATCGAGAGGATGGGACCGAACGTCGCCGACGTCTTGATCCACGCGGACCACGTGAACCCGCTGCCCGACCCGACGTTGAGCGACGACCCCGAGTTGAAGGCCATGTAGCTCGTCGTGCCGTTGGTCGACACGCCCGAGCCCATCTGTCCCGTCGTCGACGTGAGGACCGTCCCCGTCCCCGTGTTGGCGTTGGACGTCGAGTCCGTCATCGACGTCGTCGGGCTCTGGTTCAGGTGCCAGACGGCCTGGAAGTTCGAGTTCCAGGTCGAGTGGACCTGCTCGGTCGTCGTCGTGATGGCCGAGTCGCCCAAGTAGAGCTTGATGCTCGTGCTACTGCCGGTGTTCGTTTGG
>DATAZS010000476.1:0-3789 GCA_036271915.1 Polyangia bacterium | reverse complement strand
AGGACGACCCGGACTTCGTGTTCCACCAATGGCAGACGCACCTGCGCATCGACTCGCTGGCCATCGGCGTGCTCGTCTCCTACTTCTACCGCTATCGGCCAGCGCTGATCGCGGCGCTCAGCCGGCGTCACCTCGTGCTGATCGCGGGCGCGGCGGCGCTCCTGATCGTGCCTTGCACGCTCTCGGACATCGAGCGGAGCATCCCCATCGCGACGGTGGGCTACGCGGCCCTGTACGTCGGCTTCGCCGGCGTGCTCGTGTTGTTCCTGCAGTGGCCCGCGCTCGCGCCCCCGGAGTCCTTTCTTGGCAGGATCGGCGCCGGGCTCGGGTACGTCGGCCGCCACTCGTACTCGATCTATCTGTGGCACCTGCCCGTGAGGCTCGTGATGCGCGTGCTCGTCGAACGGTACGCGCCGCGCGTCCCCAACCCCGCGGCATTTTGCGTCTACGTGATCGTCTCAATCGTCGTCGGCGTCGTGCTCGCAAAGCTCATCGAGTGGCCCGCCTTGGCGCTGCGCGATCGGCTCTTCCCCTCGCGCACGGCGAGCGCGGCGCCGCCCGTCGCCGACCTCAGTCCCGCGTCCACGAGCGGGCCGTAGCGCGCGAGCGCGCGTGACGAGGGCCGTGATACGTTTGCGGCGCCATGTCCGCCTCGCAGCCTCTGCTGTCGATCGTCGTCCCCACCTACAACCGCGCCTATTGCCTCGCCCGCACCCTCGACAGCGCGCTCGGGCAGACGTATCGAAACCTCGAGGTGATCCTCGTCGACGACGGATCGACCGACGGCACGGAGGCGCTCGTCGCGCAGCGCTACGCCTCGGAGCCTCGCCTGCGCTACGTTCGCAAGAAGAACGCCGGCGTCTCGGCGGCGCGCAACACGGGCTTCGCCGAGGTGCGCGGCGAGCTCGTCGGCCTGCTCGACTCCGACGACGTGTGGCACCCGTGGAAGGCCGAGGTGCAGATCGCCTGCATGCAGGCGCACCCCGAGCTCGTGATGACGTGGACGAACATGGACGCCGTCGACGCCGCGGGGACCGTGACGCCCGCCTATCTGCGGCGGATGTACTCGGCGTACAGCTGGTTCCCGACGAGTGAGGATCTGTTCGCGCAGAGCGAGCCGCTCGCCACCTTCGCGCCCTCGTCGTCGGCGATCGTCGGCGATCGGCGATTGTACTTCGGCGACATCTTCTCGCAGATGATCCTCGGCAACCTCGTGCACACCTCGACGGTGATCCTCCGCCGCGCCTGCCTCGAGCGCGTCAAGGGGTTCCGCGAGGACTTCCTCAACGCGGGAGAGGACCACAACTTCCACGTGCGCACGTGTCGCGAGGGCCCTGTGGGGTACCTCGACGTGTCGAGCATCTACTACGAGCGCGGGCTCACCGATCACCTCGCGAACCCCAAGAACGGCATCTTCATGGCGCGCCACTACCTCGCGACGATCGCGCCCATCATCGAGAACGAGCGCCACCGCCTCACGCTGAGCGACGCGGTCATCCGCGGCGTGCTCGCCAAGGCGCACGGCTGGGTCGGACAGGAGCTGTTCGAACGCGGCGAGCGCGCCAGCGCCTTCCGAGAGCTCGCGACGTCGCTGCGCTACGAGCCCTGGCAGCCGCGAACGATGATGTTGATGGCGGCCGCGCCGCTCCCCGCGCCGCTGCGTGCGCTGGCGCGCTCGGGGCTCCAGGCCATCAAGCGGGCCATCGGGGCGTCGACCTAGCGCGACGTCGCGGTCAGACCGCGCGCTACCCCTCGAAGCGCAGCAGCACGTTGCCCATGCGCAGGTAGTCGCCGGTCACCAACGTGCACGAGCCCCGCACGCGGAGGTACGTGCCGTTCGCCGTGCCCAGGTCCTCGATCTGGTGCCGTCCGTCGAGGGACGAGAAGCGCGCGTGCCGGCGCGACAGAAAGCCGTCGTCAGCGATGACGATGTCGCCGAACTCTCGGCCGACCGTCACCTCCGGGAGGCTCAGGTGATACACGTCTTGGATCAGGCCCGTCGAGGCGAGCCGACGCAGGCGCCCCCACGCGGCGCGCACGGGCGTTCCCCACAGAGTCACGCCGTCCGTGATGGCCGGGCGAAGCTCGTTCTCGCTCGGGGCGACCTCGTCGAACTGGATCATCTGTCCGCCGAGCAAGATGATGTCGCCGTTGATCAACGGCGTGGGCACGCGCAGCCGACGGAAGATGCCGTTCGTCGTCTCGAGATCCTGCAACTGGAAGCCGTCTGGGCTCCGGACGATTCGTGCGTGCCGCGGGGCGAGGTACGGATCGTCGAAGATGAGATCTCCTTCGGCGCGGCCGATGTCGACCTGTTCGGTCGTCATGATGTGAACGATCGCGTCCGAGCCGTCGTTGTTGAGCATGACGAGGCGAAACGCGCGGTGGTCGAGCGCGACGGAGGCGGGAGGAGTCGGCGCGGGGCGCGGCTGACGCGCGGGCACCTCGATCGGCTCGGCGGCGGCGCGAGCGGCCGCGAGGGGGCGGTTCGGCGCGTCGAGCCGATCGGCGACGAGCCGCTGCACGGCGGCCCGTAGCTTCTCGACTCCGGGCGGACTCAGCTCGCTGTCCGCGGGCGCCTCGCCGGGAAAGCGGGGCGCCGGAATGATGGGCGCGACCTCCAACGCCGCCCGACACCAGCGACACAAAGGAGCGCCGGCCGCGTTCTCCTTGCCGCAGCGGGGACATCGGTTCATGTCATCAGCCCGATCGATTGGCCCTCAGTAACAACTCCGGCGCTCACGGTCAACGGCCGGGCTGCGATTGAACCAACAGGCGCGCAGAAAATTGGCGCGGTCCTCGCTTTCTGGACTTGTGTTCAGCGGTTGCGCGCCATATCGGTGATATATTCCGCCGCTCAACCTCGTGCTGGGGCGCCGGACGTCGATGGCATCGGAAGAAACCATACCGCTGAGTGACCTCGCGACACTCGCCGCGCACGAAGCGAAGCGAAGGGTGTTGACCTTGACGGCGATCTTCGCCGTCGTGGCCGTGAGTGTGCTCACGTTCGGCGTGCTCATGCCGAAGCGGTGGGACACCTCGACCCTGATCGTGGCCGATGCGCGCGACATCCTCAAGCCGCTGCTCGAGGGACGCGCCGTCCCGACGACGACCGCGGATCACACGCCGGTCGTCATTCAAGAGATGGTCAGCCCGCAGATCCTGCGCGAGGTGCTCGCGTTCGGCGGGTGGACGCACAAGTCGATGTCGCCGGTCGAGGAGGATCGGCTGCTGACGATGCTGCGGCAGCGGATCAAGATCGATCAGAAAGAGGACACGATCAAGATCGCCTACTACGACACGAACCCGCAGCGGGCCTACCGGGTGGACAACAAGCTGGCCGAGATCTTCATCCGCGAGAGCCTCGCGTTCAAGGAGCGCCAGAGCAAAGAAGCGTTCGACTTCATTTCGCGTCGGGTCAAGGAGTACGCGGTCAAGTTGACGGATGTTCACCGCCAGCTGTTGGCCTACTACCGCGGAGAGGTGTCACGCACGGCGCCGGCTGCCGCGGCGACGCCGGTGGCTGCCGCGACGCCGACGGGAGCCGCGACGCCGACGCCCACGGCGCCCGGCGACCCCGAGGCGGTTCATGTCCACGCGCGCGTCTCGCCCGAAGAGCTCGACGCGCTGCGCGCCGAGGAGGCGACGTTGACCGCTCAGCTCGGGCGCAAGCGGGGCCAGCCAGCTCCCGCCGAGCCACATCAGCTCGAGCAGCAGTACCGCGCGAAGGTTCTCCAGCTGCAGACCGATCTCGACCGCTTGCGCGCGACTTACACCGACGAGCATCCG
>DATAZS010000475.1:0-2790 GCA_036271915.1 Polyangia bacterium | reverse complement strand
GGAAACCAAGATGCCCGCCGGGCCCACCGAACCCCCCCTGGCTTCTGTCAGAAGGTCGACGAGGAGTTTCTGACTTTCTGGCCCGACATACAGGTCGCATTCGACGACATTTTAGAGCGGTTTGAGAAGCGCTGCGTCTCGGTGCGCGCGCGGGCCGATGTGCTTGGGGCAAAAATCAGTCCCGAGCTCGCCTCGACGATCGACGACGACGACCTAAGAGGGCGAGCGCCATGGCGGCTGCGGCGAAGGCTCCGACATGCACCGACGACCCGAGCTCGCCCCCAATGGCGCACCCACCTGCGCTCCCGCTGGCCGCGGATCCAGGCGAATCAGCCTCGGGCGTCGCGGCTGACGGAATGGCCGTTACGGCGGCGGTCGAGGACGCGCTGAGCTCAGCCTCCGCGGTGCCTCCGAAGGCGCCGATGTTGATGCGTCCGCCATTCGGCTCCGGCTCGGCCGTTGCGTCGTCCCTCGGATCACCGCGATCGGTAGAAGCCTGCGCCGCGACGACATGGAGATCTCGGCCCGGTTGATCGACGAAGCGGACGGCCTCGGCGAGGTCGTTCGTGCCCGGGGCCGGACCCTTGTAGTCCTGACCGTTGTCGAAGAGATCGTCGTATTGGCTGGCGATCGTACCCGCGCCGTCGCTCGTGAGGCCGACGGCGAAGCCGGTGAGCAGGCTGTTGCGGATCGCGAGCGCGCCCGCCGATCGCGCCCCTGTGCCGCCGCCGAAGAGCGTGGCGTTGATGATCGTGGTGTCGCCACCGACGCCCACGTTCACCGCCGCGGTCGAGCAGTCGCGCAGCACGACGTGCATGAGGCTGGCGCCGCGGCCGCCGCCGACGTTCACGCAGGTGGCGGCGCCTGCGACGGCGACCTTCTCCAAAGTCGCGGGCTGCGTCGAGGTGGCGGCCTCGAGGGAGATCCCGACGTCCAGTCCGGCGGCATTCAACAGCGTGCGGCCCGCGCCCGAGCCGACGAGGCGCACGCCCGCGGCCACGTGCGCCGTGCTCGACAGGGTGTAGGTCCCCGCGCCCAACATGACGACGTCGCCCGCGTGCGCCGCCGCGAGCGCTGCGAGGAGGCTCGCCACGGGCACTCCTCCCAGGGCGACGGCCGGCGGACCGGCCGCAGTGACGACAGTTCCCAGCGTCGACCAGGACGACAGCGCCCCCGAGGGATCGCGCGCGCGCAGCGCGAACACGTAGGACGCGTCGGGCGCGAGTGGCACGTCGAGGTGGGCGGACACGGCGCCCGCCGACACCGTGACGGACTGCTCCCAGCTCTGCAGCACCTCGCCGTCGCGGTCGATGCGCAGCTCGTAGCTAGACGCCTCGCCGTCCGGATCGATCGATGGCTGCCAGTGGAGCGTGACGTCGAAGGCGTCGACCGGAACGCCAGGCGAGATCGGTGCCGGCGCGTCGGGCGGGTGGTTCACGCTGGAGAGAAATGCGTCGAGGGCGCCCCCGACGGACGCCGAGAACAAGCGGCCGTTCGCGAGGACGGGCGAGGCGAGCGCGGGGCCTGCGAGCGGGCCGCGCCACCGCTCTTCGCCCGAGGCTGCGTCGAGCACGCGGACGACGGGCACGAGCGTCGACGTCGCTGCGATAAGAGATGCGCCGGGATCGGCGGCGAAGGCAGCGGGCGTGGGACACACCCAGAACTTCGGCACGGCGTTGAGGTCCGTCGCGACGGTGCGCGCCGTGTCGACCTGCCACACGACGTGGCCGTCTCCGGCGTCGAGGCCCAATATGCTCTCGCGCGACAGATACTGATCGGCGTCCCCGTCGCCGTTGGCGTCGATCCCGTCGTCGAGCCGCGTCTCGAGGATCAGGACGCCGCCCGCGACGACGAAGGACGAGACGGCGCGCTGGCGTGACAGCCGCGTGCCCGGCACGTCGACCGCCGGCGTCGGCAGTGTTACCGGCCACCCGGCGATCGGCTGGCCCGTCGCGACGTCGACCGCGTGCACCTGATCGCTCGACCCGCCGGGGGCCATGTACACGCGGCCGCCCGACGCGCCGACGACGATCAGCGGAGACGCGAGGTTGACGACGCCGCCCGCCTCGTACTGCCAGCGCGGTTGGCCCGTCGTGAGATCGAACGCGACGTAGTGGCCCCCGTTGGCGCCGACGACCGCGAGGCCGCCGCCCACGGCCACTGCGGCGCTGCTGAGCTCGGGCAGCGTGGACGCGGACTGCCACACGATCTGCCCCGAGTCGCCGTGGAGGCGCACGAGGTGCCGTTGCGGCAGGCCCACCGTGATGACGAGGTCGCCGTCGCCCGTGGGTGCGGGCGACGCGTAGAGCATGCCCTGGAGATCGACGGACCACAGAGGCGCGCCGTCGGCGAGGCCGAAGGCGTAGAGGTGATCGTCGAGGGAAGGCACGAAGACGCGGCCGTGATCCACGGTGGGTCCGCCCTGGGCGCTCGACCCGGCCTTGGCTTGCCAAAGCAGATGACCGTCCTCGGCGCGCACGGCACGCACCACGCCCGTGAGGTCGGCCGTCACAGCGACGCCGTCGGCGACAGCGGGGCTCGCCAGCATCTGCGTGGCTGCGGGACTCGAGGTCCACTGACCGTCGGCGAAGGAGGCGCCCGAGCGCTCGATCGACAGCCGCGAACGGGCGGCGTCAAGGCCTGGGGTCGGCCAGTCCGTGGCTCTGGCCAGCGGCGCGACCGACAGGCTCCCCGCGGCGATGACGATCGCGATCCATCGTCTCACGGCCGCGCTGCGCTTCATGTGCCTCATCGTATTCACGGGCTCCCCGGCGTCGGATCGGCGATGGC
>DATAZS010000474.1:0-2665 GCA_036271915.1 Polyangia bacterium | reverse complement strand
GACGGAGTAGGAGCAGAGCTTGCCGTCGGCGCCGACGACGACGTGACCGTCGGCGGCCAGCAGCGAGGTCTGCTTCTCGACGTTGCCGCACGGCGTGCTCGTGAAGAGGGCGTTGCCGCCCGTGTCGCCGTCGAAGGCGCTGAGGCCGCTGTTCTGGACGAACCAGACGAGGGCGTTGGCCACGCCGTCGGTCGTCGTCGAGATCGGCGAGTGCCGGTCCTCGCCGCCATTCACGCCCACGCACCACGCCACGCTGGGCGTAGGGGGCGTCGTCGTCATGTCGACCTTGACCGAGACGAGCTTGTCACCGCCCGTCGCGCCAGGGCAATTGGCGTCGGTGCGGGCCTCGAGCGCGAGATGAACGCCCGACGTCGAGATGTAAGCGGTGGGCGCGGCGTAGAAGACCTTGTACTCGCCACCCGGGGTGGCGTTCGTCGCGAGCACGAGCTCGCGCAGCGGCGTGCTGCCACCCAGGTTCGTCGGGTTGAGGAAGAAGAGATGGCCCGGCTTCGACGGCGAGACGACCATGGCCTGGCAGGCGCCGCTGAAGCTGACGACGAGCGGGCTCGACGCGCCGAAGTCGTTGTCCTGTCCGTCCCAGGTGTGCCACGACGACGGAAAGAAGACGTCGTTGGCGTTGTGTGAGCTCGTGCCCATGCCTGTGATGCGGACCACCTCTTCGCTGTCCATGTGCGTGCCGTCGCTTCCGTTCGAGGTCGTCGCGTAGATCGACGTTCCGTCGGACGCGAGGCCGCCGCCCTGCCAGAGGCCCGAGCGATCGCCGCTCGCGGACCAAGCGCCCGTCTGCGTCGGGTTCGCCGTGTTGACGGCGACGACGAAGCCCTTGTACGGGGGGCCGTCGCCGAAGACGCCGCCGAACGGCACATAGAGGATGCCGTTGACGAGAGACAGCGCGCCGCGCTGGATCTCCTTGCCGACGTCGAAGCCACCCAGCTTGTCGCCGTTGCCCGAGGTGATGTTGGACGCGTTGACGGGCCAGCCGGTGACCTCGGCGCCCATGTTGGCGATCGACGACGCGTGGATCTCGAAGTGCGCGCCGCCGGTCGAGGCGTCGAAGGCTGTATAGACGATGCCGTTCGCGTCGATGACGGGCGTGCTGCGCACGCCGTTTCCGGCCGCGCCCAGGACGTGGGTCCACACCGTCATGCCCGTCGTCTCGTCGATGGCCGTGAGGATGGAGTTGCCGCCGCCGTGGCTCGCGACGATGTACATGCCCTTGCCGGGAGTGGCGCCCGCGACGAAGAGGGGGACGCCCTCGAGGTTGCCCGTGAACTTCGCGGCGGTGTTGAAGGTCGTGTCGGCGCCGAACTTCGCGCTGCCGACCGCGGCCGTCGTGAGCGACGGCTCGATGAAGTGAGCCGTGCGCTGCGAGTTCTTGCCGCGCTGGAGCACGGACTCGCTCGCCTGGGTCGGCAGCAGGTGGCCACACGCACCGTTGTTGATGACGACCGCGCCCGCGGCGCCCGTGCTCCCAGCCGTGCCTGCGCCCGCGGCTCCTGTCGCGCCGGCCGTGCCCGCGCCCGCCGTGCCGGTTGCTCCCGCCGTGCCCGCCTTACCCGCGGAGCCCGTCGCTCCCGCGGTGCCCGCCTTGCCCGCGGAGCCCGTCGCTCCTGCGGTGCCGTTGCTTCCTGCCGTCCCGTTCGCGCCCGCGGTTCCGTTGCCGCCCGCGGCGCCGATGGCGCCCGCCGTTCCGTTTGCGCCCGCGGTTCCGCTGCTGCCCGCCGTCCCGTTCGCGCCTGCGGTGCCGTTGTTGCCGGCCCCGCCGACGGCGCCCGCCGCGCCGCCGTCGCCGGCGGCTCCCGACGCGGGCCTCTTGTCCGAGCTCGCGCAAGACAGAGAGATCGCGCACACACACAACAGAACGCGTCGATTCATGCTGGTCCCTCTTTCTATCGCGACTGACTTTCGCGGCGTGGAGCTCGGGGGAGCGCCGTGGAACGATCGGATGATCGCTAGGGCTGGACGGAGTAGGAGCAGAGCTTGCCGTCGGCGCCGACGACGACGTGACCGTCGGCGGCCAGCAGCGAGGTCTGCTTCTCGACGTTGCCGCACGGCGTGCTCGTGAAGATGGCGTTGCCACCCTTGTCACCGTCGAAGGCGCTGAGGCCGCTGCTTTGGACGAACCAGACGATGGCGTTGGCCACGCCGTCGGTCGTCGTCGAGATGGGCGAGTGCCGGTCCTCGCCACCATTCACGCCCACGCACCACGCCACGCTGGGCGTGGGAGGCGTCGTCGTCATGTCGACCTTGACCGAGACGAGCTTGTCGCCGCCCGTCGCGCCCGGGCAATTGGCGTCCGTGCGGGCCTCGAGCGCGAGATGAACGCCCGACGTCGAGATATAGGCTGTGGGTGCGGCGTACATGACCTTGTACTCGCCGCCCGGGTTGGCGTTCGTCGCGAGCACGAGCTCGCGCAGCGGCGTGCTGCCGCCCAGGTTCGTCGGATCCAGGAAGAAGAGATGACCGGGCTTCGACGGGGAGACGACCATGGCCTGGCAGGCGCCGCTGAAGCTGACGACGAGCGGGCTCGACGCGCCGAAGTCGTTGTCCTGTCCGTCCCAGGTGTGCCACGACGACGGGAAGAAGACGTCCTTCGCCGCGTGCGTGCTCGCGCCCATACCCGTGATACGCACCACCTCTTCGC
>DATAZS010000473.1:0-15163 GCA_036271915.1 Polyangia bacterium | reverse complement strand
CGGCGGGCGCGACGGGCTCGGCGGGCGCGACGTCGGGCACGGCCGGCGCGACGGGTGGCGCTGGCGCGGGCACCGCGGGCGCGACGTCGGGCGCGGCGGGCGCGACTTCCGCGACCGCGGGCGCGACCGGCTCAGCGGGTGCGGGCACGGCCGGCACCACGGGCACGGCGGGCGCGGGCACGGCCGGCGCCACGAGCGCCACGGCCGGTGCGGGCGGCATCGAGGTCGTGGACTTCACGACGCCCGGCATGAGCACGGGCTGCGGCAAGGCGCCTGACCTCACGGGGACGACGCTCCCCTACAACGGCATGACCTTTTACAAGAAAGCCGTCAGCTTCACGGGGATGGGCGGCGCCACGAAGATGGCCGAGTACCTCATCGCGCTGCCGGCCAACTACGCCATGGGGACGCCCTCGAAGATCGGCTTCGAGATGGGTGGCTACACGCGCGATGCCATCGACTGCATCTACGGCGACTGCTGGGGCTTCGCCACCGAGGGCCACAAGGCCAACGCCATCGTCGTGTCGTTGACGCAGACGAACCCCGGGGCGATCCACCCGCCGCAGACGGGCGATCCGAACAACGCGCCCGTGCAGACGGGGTGGGAGCTGTCGAACGAGCTCGAGAACAACGTCGCCTTCTTCAAGGCCGCGCTCGCGGACATCGAGGGCAAGTACTGCGTCGACACGAAGCACATCTACGCAGCGGGCGGCAGCTCGGGCGGCGACATGGCGCAGTACCTCGGCTGCTGGATGGGCGACCAGCTGCGCGGCGTCGCCTCGGTGGGCGGCTGCATGGCGAACACGATCGCGCCCGTCGCGGGCACGTCGCCGATGGCGGCGCCCGTGCGTGGCCAGGAGGACTACGCCAACATCTGTCTCAAGACGGTCGACTTCAGCGTGTGCAAGGGCAACGTCGCCGTCATCATGGTGCACGGCTTCGAGGATCCGCACATCCCGTGGGCGGACGCGCGCATCACGCACGACATGGGCTGGATGCCAAAGAACGGCTGCGGGACGACGAACACGCCGGACCTCGCGACGGTCCACACGACGATCACGGCCGGCACGGTGATCGTCGCGCCGCCGGGGATGTGGAATACGCCCAAGGTTCCCTACAAGATCGAGTGCGGCGACGCGGACGGCTGCGCGACGGACTACCCGGTGCGCTGGTGCGAGCACAGCGATCCAGGCTACGACAACAGCACGCACGGCTGGCCCGCGGGCATGACGGGCGGGGCGGACGGCGCTGGCGCCAACATCTGGTCGTTCTGGAACGGCCTGAAATGATCCGCGGCGCGCGTCACTCAGCGATCGTTCGAGCGCGCGCGTGAGCGTCGAGAGACCGCGCGGACGAACGATCCGCGCGAACCCGATCCGGACCCGTAAGGACTGGGAGGCCGCGCGCGAGGCCGCCTCGCGGGATCCGGGCGCGTTCCACGGCGAGATCGCGCGCCGCGAGCTGTTCTGGTTCGACGCGCGCCGAGACGGCGAGGACGCCGCGTGGCTCAAGCGCGTCGGCGGCGCCGCGCCGTGGCTCGCGTTCGACGCGACGACGGGCGCGCGCGCCGCGGGCGACCGGCGGCCTGCCGACTGGGTGCCGTGGGCGCGGGCGTTCGACGACGCGGAGGCGCCGTTCTATCGCTGGTTCGCGGGCGGCCTCACGAACGCCTGCTTCAACGAGGTCGACGTGCACGTGCTCGCGGGCCGCGGACGACAGATCGCGTTCCACTTCGAGGGCGATCGCTGGGATCCGGTGGCTGACGGGGGACGCGGCGGCCCGGTCGTGGGTCGCGCCATCACGCGGCAAGAGCTCATGTGGCAGGTCGCGAAGCACGCCGTCGTGCTCGCCGATCTGGGCCTGAAGAAGGGTGACCGCCTCGCCCTCAACATGCCCAACGTCATGGAGCAGATCTACTTCATCGAGGCGGCCAAGCGCCTGGGCGTCATCTACACGCCCGTGTTCGGCGGCTTCTCGGCGAAGACGCTGTCGGATCGCATCCACGACGCGGGCGCGAAGATCGTCATCACGACCGACGGCGCCTACCGCAACGCGCAGGTCGTCGGCTTCAAGGAGCCATACACCGACCGCGCGCTCGACGACTACGTGCCCGTGGGCGCGGCGATGGAGATCGTCGCGCGAACGCTCGCGGGTGGCGCGGAGACGGAGACGATCCTCGCGGCCGTCGCCGACGCGCTCGCGGGCGAGATCACCGTCGAGCGCGCCGACGTCATGCGCGGCGTGGGGCGCGCGCTCGAGCGGCTCGCGTGGGACGCCACGACGAAGGCGCGCGTGCGCACGGCGATCGCCGAGGCGCTCGCGCGGCCCGTCGCCCGCGTCGGGAAGGTCGTCGTCGTGCGCAACACGGGCCTCGCCGATCTCGCGTGGGTCGCGGGCCGCGACGTCTGGGCGCACGAGCTCGCCGACGCCGCGACTGCGAAGCTGCTCGCGAACGCGCGCGCCGCGGGCGTCGCCGTCACGACCGAGGCCGAGGCGCTCGCGCTCGACGCGGCGCCGTTCGTGCGCGCCGTTTGGGCGACGACGAAGCCGCTGCCCGTCGACGCCGAGTTCCCGCTGTTCATCATCTACACGAGCGGCAGCACGGGGAAGCCGAAGGGCGTCGTGCACACGCACGGCGGCTACGTCGCGGGACTCGCCTACACGATGCGCGTGTCGTTCGACGTGCCGCGCGTCGATGGAGACGACGGCGTCGCCAACGATCACGTCATCTACGTCGTGGCTGATCCCGGCTGGATCACGGGGCAGTCGTACCTCATCAGCGCGGCGCTCACGACGGCGACGACGAGCGTCGTCACCGAGGGCTCGCCGCTGTTCCCCAGCTGCGGCCGCTTCTCGAGCATCATCGAGCGCTACGGCGTCACGCTGTTCAAGGCCGGGTCGACGTTCTTGAAGGCGGTCGCGTCGGACCCGCAGAACGTCGAGGACGTGAAGCTGTACGATCGCGGCTCGCTGCGCGCGGCGACGTTCTGCGCCGAGCCCGTGAGCCCGTCGATCCAGAAGTTCGGCATGGAGCTGCTCACGCCCCAGTACATCAACTCGTACTGGGCGACCGAGCACGGCGGCATCGTGCTGACGCACTTCTACGGCAACGACGACTTCGCGCTCGCGCCCGACGCGCACACATTCCCGCTGCCGTGGGTGTTCGCCGACGTCTGGGTGGCGGGCAAGGCGTATGACGTGGAGACTGATCGCGGCGTCCGCACGAGGCACGAGGCGCTGCGCGCCCCGCTCGGAGAGAAGGGCGAGCTCGTCCTCACGCGGCCGTACCCGTACCTCGCGCGCACGGTGTGGGGCGACGGCGATCACGTCGGTCATCCAACGTGGCGCGGCGATCTGCGCCGCTTCACGGAGATCTACTTCGATCGCTGGAGCGAGGCGGGCAGCGAGGGACGGCGCGTGACGTGGGCGTACACGCAGGGCGACTACGCGTGCCGCTACGAAGACGGCGGCATGTCGCTGCACGGCCGCTCGGACGACGTCATCAACACGTCGGGGCATCGCCTCGGCACCGAGGAGATCGAAGGCGCGATCCTCAAGGACAAGCAGCAGAACCCGCGCTCATCCGTCGGCAACGCCATCGTCGTGGGCGCGCCGCATAAAGAGAAGGGGACGGTGCCGCTCGCGTTCATCCTCACGGCGGGCGGCAAGCCGCTCACGCTCGACGACGAGCGGCGCCTCACGGCGCTCGTGCGCGAGGAGAAGGGCGCCGTCGCCGTGCCTGCGGGCTACATCTGCGTGTCGCAGTTCCCCGAGACGAGGAGCGGCAAGTACATGCGGCGCTTCCTCAAGAACCTGCTCGAGGGCGAGGCGCTCGGTGACACGACGACGCTGCGCAACCCCGAGGCGCTCGACGAGATCGGGCGCGCCATCCGTCGCTGGCAGGCGCGCGCCGCGCTCGAGGACGACCAGCAGCTCCTGACGCTGTACGCGACGCTGCGCCTCGAGGTGCACGAGGTGCGGCCGGGGGCGGCGCTCGCGATCCTCACGATCAGCAAGCCGCCCGTGAACGCGCTCGACGAGCGCGCGCTCGACGAGCTCAACACCGTCGTCGAGCACCTCGCGCGCCGCGAGGACGTTCGGGCCATCGTGCTCACGGGCGCGGGCACGCAGTCGTTCGTCGCGGGCGCCGACGTGCGCCAGTTGCTCGAAGAGATGCACACGGCGGAGGACGTGCTGCCGCTGTGTCACAAGGCGGCGCAGGTCACGCGCAAGCTCGAGAGCCTGCGCAAGCCCGTGATCGCCGCAGTCAACGGCGTCGCGCTCGGCGGCGGCAACGAGTTCCAGATGGCGGCGCACTACCGCGTCGCCGAGGCGACGGCCAGCTTTGGTCAGCCCGAGATCAACCTGCACCTCCTGCCCGGGTACGGCGGCACGCAGCGGCTGCCGAGGCTGCTCGAAGAGCGCGCTGGCTTCGAGGGGCTCGTCGCCGCGATCGGCATCATCCTCGGTGGGCGTGCGCTCGACGCCAAAGAGGCGGCGGCGTGCGGCCTCGTCGACGAGGTCGCGGCAGGCACGGACGCCCTGTCGCGAGCGACGGCGCTCGCGCGGCAATTCATCCTCGACGGCACGGGGCCGCTCGTCGCCGCGATGGCGCGCCGGCTCGACGCGAACGCGCGCTGGGCCTCGCCGGGGCGCGTCCCACGTGACGAGCTCGACGCGCACCCCGAGGTGAAGCGGCTCGTCGCGCAGGCGAAGTCCGCGGGGCGCGAGCTGCCCGCGGCGTGGGCCCTCGAGGCGATCCGCTTCGGCTACGAGCACGGGCTCGTCGAAGGGCTCGAGCGCGAGGGGCGCTTGTTCGCCGAGGCCGTCGTGCACCCGGAGGCGGGGCGCGTGGGCTTGCGCGCGTTCTTCGATCGCCGGAGCGCGCCCTTGCCGACGCGGCGCCGCCCGGCGCTCGACGAGGTGCGCGCCGACGAGCAGGCCGCGCTCGGCGACGGCCGCCTGCTGCCCGTGGGCGCGCCGTTCTACCCGGGCGTCACGCCGCTGCCGACGCACCAGTACGCGCTCCTCGTCGAGAAAGATGCGGCGACGGGCGTCGCGCGGCACGGCGATCCCGAGCGCGCCGAGCACAAGCGCATCATCCCCGTGCCGTCGCCGCGCGCCAGCGAGGCGCTGCTGTACATGCTGACGAGCGAGATCAACTTCAACGACATCTGGGCCGTCACGGGCGTGCCCGTGTCGCCGTTCGACAGCCACGACGAGGACTGGCACGTCACGGGCAGCGGCGGCCTCGCGCTCGTCGCGCGCGTCGGCGACGAGGTCACGCGCGAAGGCCGCATCAAGGTCGGCGATCTCGTGGCCGTCTTCTCGGGGCAGTCGCAGCTGCTGTCGCCCGTTGCCGGCCTCGATCCCATGTTCGCCGACCAGCACATCCAGGGCTACGAGACGCCCGACGGCTCGCACCAGCAGTTCATGATCGCGCAGGGGCCGCAGCTCTTCCCCAAGCCTTTGGACCTCACGCTCGAGGCGGCGGGCAGCTACATCCTCAACCTCGGCACGATCTATCGCGCGCTCTTCACGACGCTGCGGATCGAAGCGGGCAAGACGATGTTCGTCGAGGGCGCCGCGACGGGCACGGGGCTCGAGGCGCTGAAGGCGGCCGTGCGCAGCCGCGTGTCGGTCACGGGGCTCGTGTCGAGCGCCGCGCGGGCCAAGGACGTCGTCGCGCACGGCGCGCGCGGCGCCATCGATCGCAAGGATCCGCGCTTCGCGCACGCGTTCACGCCCGTCCCCGACGAGCCGGCGCAGTGGCCGGCGTGGGAGGCGGCGGGCGCGGCGCTCGTCGACGACTTCCGCCGGCAGAACGACGGGCGCCTCGCCGACTACGTCGTGTCGCACGCGGGTGAGACGTCGTTCCCGCGCGGGTTCCAGTTGCTGGCCGAAGGCGGCGTGCTCACCTTCTTCGGCGCCTCGAGCGGGTATCGCTTCACGTTCATGGGCAAGCGCGGAGCCGTCGCGCCCGAGACGGTCCTCGCGCGCGCCGGGCTGACGGCGGGCGAGTCGGTCCTCGTGTTCTACGGCGCTGAAGGTGGCGGCGCGCTCGACGCCGTTGGCCTCGAGTGCATCGAGGCGGCGCGCGAGCACGGCGCGCGCATCGTCGTGTGCACGCACACCGACGGCCAACGCGACTTCGTCAAGAGCATGGGCTTCGGTGAGGCCGTGCGCGGCGTGTTCAGCGTGCAGGAGCTCGCGCGCCGCGAGGGCGACGCGTTCACGTGGCCGCGCACGATGCCGCTGCTGCCGGATCCGCGCCACGAGACGGCCGCGTTCAAAGAGGCCGTGCGCTGGTACCAAGAGCAGGTCTTCAAGCCGTTCGCGTCGCAGGTGGGCGCGTTCTTGCGCGGCGCGGGCAACCCGCGCGGCTACCCCGACCTCGTCATGGAGCGCGCGGCGCAAGACACGCTGAGCCTCTCGTCGATGCTCGTGAAGCCGTTCACGGGGCGCGTCGTCTACTGCGAGGAGATGGCCGGCCGGCGCTACACGTTTTACGCGCCGCAGGTGTGGATGCGGCAGCGGCGCATCTACCTGCCGACGGCCGACATCTGGGGCACGCACCTGTCGAACGCGTACGAGGTGCAGAAGATGAACGCGCTCGTCGACGCCGGCATGTTGCAGGTCGGCGATCCGCTCGTCGTGCCGTTCGACGAAGGACCGGGCGCCCACCAAGAGATGTGGGAGAACCGCCACCGGGCGTCGAACTACGTCCTCAACCACGCGTTGCCCGATCTGGGCCTCAAGACGAAGGACGATCTGTACCAGGCGTGGTCGGTCCAAGCGCGAAGGTCGTGAGCGTGCCGACCGACGACACCCTGCGTGACCTGCTCGCCGAGCTGTCGACGCTGTTCCCCGGCGCGCGTCTGATCAGCGCCGCCGATGACCTGTTCGTCTACGAGTGCGACGCGCAGCGGTTCGATCGCGGCCAGCCGCTCGCGCTCGTCTTCCCCGAGACCACGGACGAGGTGCGTGCCGCCGTCAGAGCGTGCGCGTCGCGCGGCGTGCCGTTCCTGCCGCGCGGCGCCGGCACAGGGCTCTCGGGCGGCGCCGTCGCGCGCGGCAGCGTGCTCATCTCGACGGCGCGCATGGATCGCATCTTCGAGGTCGACCCCGCGAACCGGCAGGCGTGGGTGGGACCGGGCGTCGTCAACGCGCACCTATCGCGCGCCGTCGCGCGCCACGGGCTGCACTACGCCCCCGATCCGTCGAGCCAGAACGCCTGCACGATCGGCGGCAACGTCGCCGAGAACTCGGGTGGCCCGCACACGCTCAAGTATGGCGTCACGACGAATCACATCCTCGCGCTCGAGATTGTGCTGCCCGACGGCGAGGTCGCGCACCTCGGCGGCGCCGCCGTCGACGCGCCCGGATACGATCTCCTGTCGGCCTTCGTGGGCTCCGAGGGGACGTTCGGCATCGCGACGAAGATCCTCGTGCGCCTCACGCCCGTGCCCGAGGCCGTCAAGACAGCGCTCGCGATCTTCGACTCCGTGGGCGACGCGTGCCGCGCCGTCACGGAGATCCTCCAGCGCGGTATCACCCCCGCGGCGCTCGAGCTCATCGATCAGACGACCCTGCGCGCCGTCGAGGCCTACATCCACGCGGGCTTCCCGCTCGACGCCGCGGCCGTGCTGCTCATCGAGGTCGACGGGCTCGTCGAGGACGTCGAGGCGCAGGCGACGCGCGTGCTCGACGCGTGCCGCGCGACGGGCGTGCGCGACGTCCGCCTCGCGCGCGACGACGCCGAGCGCGCGAAGTTCTGGAAGGGGCGCAAGCAGGCCTTCGGCGCGCTCGGGCGCATCGCCCCCAACGCTTACCTGCACGACGGTGTCATCCCGCGCACGCGCCTGCCCGAGGTGCTCGACGCCATCGCGCGCGTGTCGGCGCGCCACTGCCTCGTCATCGCGAACGTGTTCCACGCGGGCGACGGCAACCTGCACCCGACGGTGCTCTACGACGAGCGCGAAGCGGGCGCGATGGAGCGCGTGCGCGCGGCGTCCGAGGAGATCCTCGAGCTCGTCATCGCGACGGGTGGCGCGCTCTCGGGCGAGCACGGCATCGGTCTCGAGAAGGTCGCGTACATGAGCGCGCTCTTCACGGCCGACGATCTCGACGAGATGCGCCGCCTGCGCGCGATCTTCAACCCGTTCGATCTGTGCAACCCGGGCAAGGTCATCCCGGCGCCCGGCCAGTGCGTCGAGACGGGCGAGGCGCGGCGCAAGCTGCCGCTCGGTCACTGATGACGATCGAGACGCCGACGAACGAGGCCGACCTCGCCGAGATCGTGCAAACGGCCGGGCAGGGCGGCGTCGCGCTCGTCACCGAGGGCAACGGGACGAAGCGCGCCTTCGGTCCCGCGCCGTCGCCGCGCGCGCGGCGCGTGTCGCTGCGCGGCCTCGCGGGCGTCACGCACGAGGCCGCCGACATGATCCTCAGCGTCGACGCGGGCGCGCGTCTCGCCGACGTGCAGGCGCAGCTCGCGCGCGCCGAGCAGTGGCTGCCGCTCGATCCGCCGTTCGCGGGCGCCGGCGCGACGATCGGCGGCGTGCTCGCGACCAACGCGTCGGGCCCCCGTCGGCTCGGCTACGGCACGAGCAAGGATCTGCTGCTCGGCCTGCGCGTCGTGGGCGCGCACGGCCGCGTCACGAAGTCGGGCGGCCGCGTCGTCAAGAACGTGAGCGGCTACGACCTGCATCGGCCGCAGGTCGGGGCCTTCGGCACGCTGGGCGTCATCGTGCGCGCGCACTTCAAGGTGTGCGCGCGGCCCGAGGTGTCGGCGCTGTGGGCGCTGCCGTGCGCGACGCTCAACGAGGCGCACGCGTTGCTTCTCCAGATCGACGCGACGGCGCTGCGGCCCGTCGCGCTCGAGGCGCTGGACGCCGAAGACGCGCGTCTCGCGATGCTGCCCGCCACGCCCGCGGTCGCCGTCGTCGGCGTCGAAGGGTCGCGCGCGTCCTTCGAACGTCACGCGCGCGAGCTCGCGTCGTACGCCGTGCGCGGGGTCGCCGCCCCGATGCTCGTCGAGGGCGCCGCGGCCGCGGCGCTTTGGACGGGGCTCGCCGAGTTGCCCGCGCGTCACGGCGACGACGTGCGCGTGCGCGTCGGCGCGCGGCCGCACGATCTGCCCGCATTGCTGGGCGCGCTCGAGCTTTCGCGCGTGCCCGTTCGCGGCGTCACCGTGCGCGCCGCGACGGGGCTCGCCTACGTTGCGCTCGCGCCGACCGGCGATGCGCGTCCGATCGCGGCGCTCGTCGATCGGTGGCGCCGCCTGGCCTCGGCGCGCGCCGGCTACGCCGTCGTCGAATCGGCGCCGCTCGACCTGCCCGAGCGCGCGCTGCTGCCGTTCGGCGAGGCGGCGCCGAGCGGCGTCGCCGCCGCGCTTCGGCGCGCCTGGGATCCGCTCGAGACGCTGAACGCGGGAAGGATGGCCTGGTGAGCGCACCCGATTTCACGGGGCCGAACGCGCCCTCGCTCGAGGACGTCGCGGCCTGCGTCCACTGCGGCATGTGCCTCGAGGCCTGCCCCACCTACAAAGAGCTGCGCGTCGAGGGCGACTCGCCGCGCGGCCGCCTCTACCTGATTCGCGGCCTCATCGAGAAGAAGATCGAGCCGAGCGCGTCGGTCGTCGAGCACCTCGATCGTTGCCTCGACTGCCGCGCCTGCGAGACGGCCTGCCCGTCGACGGTCAAGTACGGCGAGATCCTCGAGAAGACGCGCACGATCTTGCAGCCGTCGCGACGGCTGTCCGCGACGGCGCGCCTCGTGCGATGGCTCGCGTTTCGCGTCGTGCTGCCGTCGCGCCGCGCGCAGACCGTCGCGTTCAAGCTGCTGTGGTTCGCGCAGACGCTCGGCCTCACGCGCGCGGGCGCCTGGCTCGCGCGTCACGGCCTGGCTCCCCGCGCGCTCGCCGACGCGCCTCACGTGCCGTTTCGTTCCTTCCGCGCGCGCCAGTCGATGACCGTCTTTCCGGCGAAGGGCGCGCGTCGCAAGCGCGTCGCGCTGTTCACGGGCTGCGTCGCCGATCAGCTGTTCGCCGACGTCAACGACGCCACGGTGCACGTGCTGACCGAGAACGGCTGCGAGGTGCACGTCCTGCCCGACGAGCGCTGCTGTGGCGCGCTCCACATTCACAACGGCGCGCGCGGCGACGCGCAGGCGCTCGCGCGGGACAACGTGCGCGCGTTCACGGCGCGCGACTTCGACGCCGTCGTGTCGAACGCCGCCGGCTGCGGCGCCGAGCTGCGCCACTACGGCGCGCTCCTGCCCGATGAGCCGGCGGCCGCACAGTTTGGCGCGCGCGTGCGCGACGTGTCCGAGCTGCTGTGCGAGCTCGGCCTGCCGCCCGCGCCCGCGTCGGCGGGGCCCGCGGTGCGCGTCGCGTACGACGAGCCCTGCCATCTGCTGCACGCGCAGAAGGTCAGCGATCCGCCGAGGCAGGTCCTGCGCGCGATCGACGGCGTGTCACTCGTTCAGCTCGACGAGGCCGACGCGTGCTGCGGCGGCGCGGGCGCGTACTGGCTCCAGCAGCCCGAGCTATCGGCGAAGGTGACGGCGCGCAAGCTCGACGCCATCCGCCGTTCGGGCGCCGAGATCGTCGCGACGGGCAATCCGGGCTGCCTCATGCAGATCCGCAACGCGGCGCGCGCCGCCGGCCTGCCCGTGCGCGTCGCTCACCCCGTCGTCCTGCTCGCCGAGGCCTACGCGCGCAGAACGCCGTGAGCACGTGAGCGTGGCGACTCGAGGACAGGATCGCCGCGCTGACGCCTGATCGATCGCGCCGCGGTCGCCGTTTGCTTGGCACCGATCGTGAACGGCGGGGACGGCATGCTGCTTCCTGGCTGCCGAGGTGTGACGTTGGTCCGATGGCGTCCGTCACCGCGCGTCGCGTTGCTGTTCGCCACGGCGATCTTCGTCCAGACGACGTCGGGCTGTCTCTCGAACGAGTACCGAATTCAGAAGGACGAGCTGCGCCGGCTCGCGGAGCTGCCGCCCGAGACGCGCGGGCAGAGCGTGCGCATCAGCCAAACGCTCGGCGAACGACGCTCGGACGCGATCGAACCATCGATGGAGATCTCCTCGAGTGAGCCGTTCGACGCGCCAGATGCCGATGAAGACGGCTCGCTGAACGGCGACGTCGACATCAACCTCGGCGACGGTGGACAGGGGCGAGGCGGTCCGCGCGCGTCGTCTGGCGGCCATGCATCGGGCGCCTGGCACGGGACGCCGCACGGCGCTGCCGGCGGTGTTCACGGCGGGGGTGGCGGCCACGCCGCGTCGGGCGGCAGCTTCAATCTCGGAGGAGGCGGCGGCGGCGGGGGCGGCGACGGTGGCGCGCTCGTCGTCCTCGCGGTCGTCCTCGTCGTCGGCGCGGCGCTCGCGACGATCGCGCTCGCCGCGAGCGAGGGCGACCGCTACGAGGGACACGCGCGGATCTCGCCGCGCCAAACGGTCCACCTCGTGTCGGAGCGCGGACGCTCGGACGAGGTTCCGCTCGGCTTCCTGACCCGCGAGCAGGCGATGCGCGCCGATTGGGGCATCGTCAAGGACGACGAAGGCGATGGTCTGAAGCTCCTCGACCACGCGCCGCTCGATCGCACGGGCGGCGTGTTCCGGTTCGATCTGGGCGGCGGACTCTTCACGTTCGGCGGCGCACGCGCCTCGGGCTTCAGCGCCCACATCGAGGGCGGGTACTACTTCACGAACCAGCTCGGGCTCGTGCTCGACGTCGGCCTCGGCGTCGCCACGCTCGACGCGTGTTGCGTCGGCTCGCTCGCGACCGCGGGCGAGATCAGCCGCCATTCGCTCAGCCTCGAGGCGGAGGCGTTGCCGGTCACGCTCGGGCGGCTGCACGTCGGCGGCTTCATCGGCGGTGGCGAGGCGCTGACGAGCGCCTCGGGGTCGGTCGAGGCGGGACCGCTCGCGAGCGCCGGCGCGCTGCTCGAGATCGATCTGACGTCACACATGGCCTTCATGCTTCGCGGTGGCGCGAACGTGGCTCGTTTCGACAGCGGCCTCTCGACGGCGGCGACCATCACGGGAGGCCTTGCGATTTACTGATCGCCCGAGGTCGCCCATTTGCGAATGGGAATGTGGCTGTGGCTTCGCGCCCTACGCAATCGCAGAGCGCGAAGCCGGCGCGCGCAGACGCTACGGGATGACGACGCCCGGACAGCCGAAGACGGCCTGGATGTCCTTCGTGGCCTTGCTCTTGACGTTGTCGCAGGCCGCGCCGTTGAGCTCGACCGACGTCATGCCGGCGCCGTACTCCCAGCCGTTCGTCATGCTCTGCGCGAGTCGCACGCCGTCGGCGTAGACGGCGATGTTGGTCGGGTCGGGCGGCGCCTTGCCGAGGCTGAACGAGCACGAGGCGATCTGGCCGCCGATCTTCGTGAGCACGGAGACGAGGTCCGCCGTGTTCGTGACCGGGTAGAAGGCAGGGTCGCCGGTCTGGGGGCGACCACCGTTCGTCGCGAGCGCGTTGAGCGTCGTGTGGGCCGAGGTGACGTCACCGACGCCGACGACGAACACGGGGATGCCGGCCGCGGCCGACATCGTGACGGCTGCCTCGGCGCCCGCGGCGTCGCTGGCCGAAGACTTCTTCCCGGCGCCGCAGTTCGGCTCGCCGTCCGTCGCGAGCAGGATGTATTTGGGGTTCGGATCGGTGAGGCCCATCAGGTAGGTCGCGCCGGAGGTCACGCCGGCAGCAGTCGGCGTGTTGCCCTCGGGATTCTCGCCCATGATCGAGGTCGAGATCGCCATCGCGTTGTTGGCGGCGATCGGGACGGCGGCGCCGGCTGTGACGCCGCAGTTGCCATCCGTCGAAAAGTATTTCAAGCCCCAGCGAATGGTCGCCTCGGTTTGCCCGACGACCATGTTGATGCCGGCGATCATGTCGGACCACTTGCTCTCGCAGACGGCGCCGCGAGCGCAAGTGTTGTCCATCTGGTCCTCCGCCATCGAGCCAGACTTGTCGAGCACGATGAGCAGGTCGGGCGGGATGTTCTGCAAGCCGAATTGGTTCGTACCGCAGTTGCGACCGTCCGCCGTGGGCGGAGGCGCGGAGTTCCCTGTCCCCGTGTTGGCGCCACCCCCCGAGCTGGCGCCGCCACCCGAGCTGGCGGCCGAGCCCGATCCGCTCGACGCCCCCGAGCCACTACCGGGCGGCGCGACGACGGAGCTTCCGGCAGGGGCGCCCGGGCTGAAGGAGCAGCTCGCAGCGACGACGCCACCGAGAGTGAGGGCAACGAAAGTATTCCGGATCATCGAACCTCCGAGGGACAGCGGCAGTCGCATCGCGACCTCCAAGGTGGAATTAACGATCTACTTTGAGGCAGCCCAGAGCGAAAACCATCAATAAAAAATTGCGATTGGCGAGACGGAGAAACCCTTTGGCGTTGCGCACATGTCGCCTCATGAAGGCGAATTGGCGTCGCGGTGAGATAGCTAACGCCGCAGCGTCCCAGCTGGGTTGATTTGTCGGCGCGGATCACGGCTCGTGGCGGCCACCAACGCGGTTGACCGGGCAGTTGGTGCGCCGTCTCCGAAAATTAGCTCCCAGGTGACCGGGCGTCATCTGTCGTCCGACAGCGCGAAGCGAACGGGCACGGTGACTGTACTGAGCATCGGCACGCCCGCCGCGCGCGCGGGCTCGAAGGTCCATCGACGAACGGCGTCGAAAGCGGCCTGGTCGAGGAGACGGTGGCCGCTCGTGTGGCTGAGCGAGATCGCCATCGGGGCACCGCTCGCGTCCACGGCGACGGTCAACAGGACGATTCCCTCTTCGCGCCGCCGCCGACTGGCGAGCGGATACTCGGGCACTGGGTTTGTTCGGTAACGAGGCCGGGCGATGAGGACCGCGCCGCTGCTCGCGAGCGGATGGTCATCCGCCCGCTTTGCGGCAACCGGCGCCGTCGGTGCGGTCGGCGCGGTCACGATGGGTTGGGCGACGACCGCCGCGGCAGCCTCGTCAATCGGCACCGCGCGCGCGGGCGTCGATTGATGTCTGACCTGACGCAGGTGCATGGGAACGGGCGCCGGCCTGGAGGCCGACTCGTGGGGCGCCGCGGCGGTGGTCGTCGGATCGGGTTTTGCGGCGATGACCTCCAGTTCCACGTCGGCGAGCGGAGGGCGCGCCCGTGGTGCGAGCGCGACCATCGCGGTCATCACGCCGAGGAACGCTCCGTGGCAGGCGAGCGCGACGAAAATGCTGAGGCTCAATCGCATGCGGCCAAAATCAGAAATGCGCCGTGAGGCTGCCACGTAGTTGAAACGGTTCCACGGGGTGTACGTGGAAATCGTTCACGGCCGCGGTTTCGCCCGCGAGACGGGACGCGTAGTAGTACGCGATGTCGTCGGCCTTCGAGTCGAGCAGGTTCAGCGCCTCGGCGCTGACCTCGTAGCGGCCGACTCGGTAGCCGAGCATGGCGTTGACGATCGTCGACGCCGGTTGGCGCTGGCTGTCGTCCTCGATGATCGGCTGCGAGCTGAAGTAGCGAAGGCGGACGCCACCGAAGATTCCGGTCGGCGTCTCGATGACGGCCGCCGCCGAGACGACGACGGGGATCGAGTTGGCGATGTACCTGCCCTTTTGACCGTCGGCGGCGGGCTGCTCGCTGAGATAGCGCGCGTGCGAGAGGGCGAAGTCGCCGCTCAGCGAGAGCCACCGCGTGGGCTTGTAGAAGTTCGCCCACTCGACGCCGTACTTGCGAGTGGGTCCGTTGGCCTCGGTGTCGCCAGAGTCTCCGTCGAAGGTCAGCTCCGAATCTGACTGTAGGAACCACAGAGAGAGCGTGCTGACGAGACCAGGCACGATCGACGTCCGTGTCCCGATCTCGGCGCCCTTCGTGCGCACGAGGAGCGGCACTCGGCCTTGCGCGTCTCCCGCGGCGTCGGCCGTGATCGTCACGCCGCGCGCGTCGTTGCTGTGAAAGCCCGAGCCCACGTTCAGATAGAGCTCTGTCTTCTTCCAGGGGCCGAAGATCAGCGTCGCTTTGGGGCTCGCGATCGCCGACGTCGAGGTGCCCGAGTTCGCCGGATTGGTGGTGCTGTTCACGTCGATCGCGAAGACGTCACCGCGCAGCCCGAGCTCGCTCTTGAGCCAGGACGTCCACGGGACCTGGCTCAAGAGCGAGCTCGGGCTGCGCGGTGA
>DATAZS010000472.1:0-2867 GCA_036271915.1 Polyangia bacterium | reverse complement strand
TGCTCAATTTTCGGCGCAATCCGATCTCGGACTACGACCATCCGGGCGTCATGGGCCCGGGCACGAAGCCGCCGGCGTTCAAGGGCCCCGAGGCTTGGGCCGCGTACATGTTGTCGCAGGGGATTCGCTACGTCGCGGTCCAAATCGGGCCGTCGTCGGCCGAGTACAAGCGCTCGGCCTGGACGGCGCGCGCCGCGATCGTGATCGATCACACGGGGCGCAACGGGTTCTACAAAATTCAGGCGCGCTTCGAGCTCGACGCCTTCGATACCCTCGAGGCCCTCATCAAGACACGGAAGAGTCTCTTCTCCGAAGGGGACTTTCACGTCCTCGATCTCGCGAGCCACGCGTGAGTCGGGCGGCCCACATGAAAGGCCAGCATGAGCAAGGAACCTGACGGCACGCGCCTCGCGCCCCTCGACGCCCTGCGCGGCCTCGCGGCGCTCGGCGTCTCGGTCTTCTCCCACTACCAGCACTTCGGGGGGACCAAGGCGACGTATCCATTCGCATCGTTCTTGGCCGTCCACTGGATCTACGAGAACGCGTGGCTGTTCGTCGATCTCTTCTTCATCCTGAGCGGCGTCGTGCTCACATACCGATACCTCGAGCCGATCGCAGCCGGGAAGGTCTCGGGGCGACAGTTCTTCGACCTGCGGCTGTCGCGTCTTTATCCGCTGCACGTCGCCGCGCTCCTCCTCGCCGCGGCCGTCGAATGGACGCTCATGGCGCAGCACCAGCCGCCCGTGATCTACGAGAAGAACGACCTGTACAACTTCTCGCTGCAGCTGTTCTACCTGCACACGTTCTTCGAGCACGGGTGGTCCTTCAACGAGCCGTCGTGGTCGGTTTCGGGCGAGGTCCTCGTCTACTTCCTCTTCTTCATCTATGCGCGCCGGCACCGCGCCAGCTACGTCACGATCGCCGTCGTCACGATCGCCGTCGGCATCGCCGTCCAGCAGCCGAACTGGAACTTGCCGATCCTGAACGCGCTCCTCGGTCGGGCGCTCGTCGGTTTCTTCCTGGGGTCCATCGGGTTCCTCGCCATGGAGCGGCTGGACGCGCGCGGACACGGCCAGATCTTCGGGTGGTCGTGCTTGTGCGCGCTCGCGCTGCTGTGCTTCCTCGCGGCGCGGATCGGCTTTCACGAGTGGATCGGCTCGCTGCCGCTGCCGCACGCGCTCGCGATCTTCCCGCTCGTGATCTTTGCCTCGCTGCGTGTGCCGCCGCTCGCGTGGCTGCTGTCGAGGCGGCCGCTCACGTTCCTCGGCGATCTCTCGTACGCGATCTACCTCATCCACGTGCCGCTGCAGATGCTCTTCCTCGCGATCATGCGCGCGCGGAAGATCGCCGTGCCCACCGAGAGCCCGTGGCTGCTAGCGGGGTTCGCGGGGGTCCTGCTCGTGGCCGCGACGGCGACCCACTACGGCTTCGAGCGACCCGCGCGACGCTGGATGCGCGCCCGGCTCGAGGCCACGGCGCGGGCGAAAGCGTCGACGGCGAGCGCCGCGACCGTCGCCTGACGAAGGACTATCGCGGGCGCTTGCTCGAGCGCAGCACGTACTCGCGATAGACCTCGGTGCCGATCATCTGGCACAGCTCGATGCCAGTCGAGAAGTTCTTGGCCTTGCGCACGCCGCCGAGGCGCTTCGGCTCGTCCGACGGGACCTCGGCGATGCGGTGGCCGTAGCGCGCGAACTGGATCGAGCCCTGCGTCGGGAAGCACAGGCCCGGGCTGTCCATCTCGAGCGTCTTGAAGACGTCCTTGCGATAGGCGCGGTAGCCCATCATGGCGTCGTCGAAGCGGTGGTGGAACAGCACGTTGATGGCGCGCGTGAACAGCCAGTTGCCGAAGCGCGTGATGGCCGTATCGTCGAAGCTCTTGGCGCCCGTCGTGTAGCGCGAGCCGATCACGAGGTCGTAGCCCTCGGCGATCTTGGCGACGAGCCGCGGGATCGTCTCGGCCTTGCAGTTGCCGTCGCCCATGAACTCGATGATGACGTCGCCGCGCGCGATCTCGATGAGCTCGAGCATGCCGCGGCCGTAACCCCGCTCCCGCTGCCTCAGCACGCGGAGCCCCTGGCTCTCGCAGTACTCGATCGTGCCGTCGGTCGAGCCGCCGTCCACGACGATGATCTCGTCGACCCACGCGCGATCGATCTTCGGCAGGACCTGCTGAATGGCTTCGATCTCGTTCAGGACCAGTACGGCCAGGGTGGATGTCACGTCGCGCTCTGTCTCCCGGTAGATGAGGCGCGCACAGTACCGACGTCGGGGGTGGGTGTCTAGACAGCACTCCCGATGCGCTACGGAGCCATCATCATCGCCGCGAGCTCGGCGAAGCTGACCCGGGGCCGCCAGCCGAGCGCGCGCAGCCGCGCGGGGCTCGAGACGAGGCGGGGATACTCGGCGCGGAACCCGGTCTTGATCCGCACGTGATCGCGCCAAGCGAGCCCCACGCGCGAGAAGCAGGTCTCGAGCCACTCCTCGACGGAGTGGCCCTCGCCCGTGCCGATGACGGCCTCGAAGACGTCGTCCTGGCTCGCGAGCGTCACGGCGGCCTCCATGGCGTCGCCGGCGAACGTCCATTCCTTGACGACCGACGTGTCGCCGATCTCGAGCGTCTCGCCGCTTCCGTCCGCGATGCGGCGGGCCGCTCGCGCGATGAGCGCCGAGAGGTGCCCGGCGCCGCGGCGCGGGCTGTCATGGTGGAAGAAGTAGCCGACGTAGGCCTTGATGCCCAGCGCGCGGAAGTAGCGCGCGGCGTAGACCGACTGGATGCGCGCCACCGAGTAGGCGCTCGACGCGTCGAACGGCGCGTCCTCGTCGATGGGCGCGCCCACGTTGCGGAACTGCAGGCCCGAGCCCGC
>DATAZS010000471.1:0-5915 GCA_036271915.1 Polyangia bacterium | reverse complement strand
CGGGTAGCGCTGTGGCCGACGAGCCGTGACAGGTCGAGAACGGACGGGTCGAGCGGACCCGGCAGCGCGGAACTGGGTGACGACGGAAGGTGCGGGCTCGTCATCGATGGCGCGGCCGCGGACTGTCAGAGTCCATCGTGGCCAACGCTCGTAAGCGATTGACTATGTCGTGCTCGCGGCATTGACATCATGTTGAATGGATATATGCTATTCAAAGCATGGCAATGCGTCGAGTGACTCAGGCGGTATTGCCCTTCCCTCGGCGAGGTGGGCAGCGCAAGGGGGCAGGGCGCCCGCGGCGCGATGGACGGGTCGGAGTCACCGGGTCGTCGCACCTCGCTCGGCCTCGGCTCGACGGGCGGACGCCTGTGCACGTCACGCTTCGACTCCGGCGTGACGTGCCGAGTCTTCGCTCCCAGCGCGGGATGAAGGTCGTGTGGCGCGTGTTCGCGGCGGCGCGCGATCGGCTCGGGATGCGGCTCGTCCACTGGGCGGCGCAGCGCGATCACCTCCACCTCATCGTCGAGCCCGAGAGCGAGAAGGCGCTCGCCCGCGCCGTTCAAGGGCTCTGTATCCGCTTCGCGAAGCAGCTCAATCGCGCGCTCGGCCGACGTGGGCCCGTGTTCGCCGAGCGCTACCACGGCGTCTCCCTCGGCTCTCCCCGGCAGGCGCGGAACGCGCTCGCGTACGTGCTCCTCAACGAACGTCACCACGCGGCGGACCGCGGCGAGCATCTTTCGGCGGGCCTCGATCCCTGCTCCTCGAGCCCCTGCTTCGAGGGATGGACGCGCCCCCGCGCGCCGACCCCGGGCCCCTGGTCGTCGACCGTCGCCAACGCGACGACATGGCTCCTCCGCAAAGGGTGGACCCGCCACGGCCTCGTCGATCCCCTCGAGGTGCCCGGCCGCCGCAAGCGCTGAACGCAGCTACGCGTAGGGCGCGGGCGAGCTCCGGCTCTCGCGTTCCCAACGTGTATCGGCGCGAGCCGAGCCGCCAAGCCACATTCAGCGGCCCCCGGCCGTGTTCCCCCTCTGCGTTCTCCCTTCCTCTCTTCGCTCTTCTCCCTCATCCTGTCGCTCGTCTTTGCTTCTTCCCCGCCTCCCACAGCACATGTGGCCACGCGTCGACGCAAGGTGACAGCGGGCCGGGCGCACGCCCGGCATCTGCGCGCCGCGGCTCCCCGAGCCGTCATGACCAACTCGTCGTGCATCTGTCGCTCGGCGGCCGCCGTGCTGCGGGAGTCACCGTGCAGACTCGGCGCGGCGCGCCCCTCCCACTCCGCGCGCAGGCGCGCAGCGCCGAGCACGGAGTTTGGGAGGGGACGCAGGCGCAGGCGCGCAGCGCCGAGCACTGCGGGGGTGGGCATCATCTCTATCTCTTTCTCTCTCCGTCGCACCACCCACCGGCGCGTCCGCTCGTTGACGCATCGAGTCTCCAATCATTCGACTGGAGATTGAAGGTCAAGGTCAAGGTCAAGCTCGAGCTCAATCCCGGTGGACGGGCGGCGCCTCGGGATGAAGCGGCACGAGGCCGGACGACGCGTGCGCGGCGCTGGTGGCGGGCTCGGCGAGGTCCCACGACAGATAGAGCTTGTCGCCGTCGTAGCAGCCGAAGCTCGTCGAGACGCAGAGCAGGGGCTCGCGGTCGATGGCGTAGCCGGTGCGCGCGACGTCGTGGCCGTAGACGGCGACCTTCGCCCGCGGCTCGATGGCCTTGAGGAAGGCGTTCGCGCGCTCGGTCGACGTGGTGCGCGCCCAGAGGAGCGCGCCGAGGGCGCCGCGGTCGGCCATGTCGTCGAGCGGGGTGTCGAAGAAGCCCTCGAGCGGCAGGCGCTCGAGGTCGGCGGCGCTCTCGATGCGCGCGTGCGGCGCGGCGTGCAGCATCAAGAGGCCCGCGCTCGGGGCGACGGCGACGAACGGCCACGTGCGGAGCCAGCCGCGCATGCGCCTCGTGCCGTCCTCGCCGAGGAGCTCCTCGAGCCTGCGCGCCTCGTCGGGGAAGAACTTCGACACGACCGGCCCGCCGACGTGCGCGTGCTCGTGGTTGCCGAGCAGGTAGTGCACGCGCCCCGGGTACCGATCGGCGAGGACGTACGCGCGCTCGAGCACGCCGCGCGAGTCGCCGCGGTAGTACGACCCGAGGTAGTCCGGCCACTCGAGCTCGCTGAGCTCGGGCCCGTGCACGAGGTCGCCGGTGACGACGAGGTACGCGCCGTCCGGGTCGCGCATGGCGTCTTCGAACACGTCGACGATGCGCTCGAAGTCGGGGACGTTGCCCTGGACGTCGGTCGCGACGATGAGCCTCCCTCGGCTGGGCAGTCGGACGACGCGGGCCACCGTGCCGCACTATAGCGGGAAGGTGCGGCCCGTGCGACGACGCGACGACGCGACGACGCGACGGCCCTCATCCGGCCCCCGCGCCGGACGCACTTCGTGCGGAGGCCCATCGCAACTCGCGCGGAAGTCGGCTAACAGTGCGCCGATATGACGCCGAACCCGCATCTCACCGCGTGGGTCTCCGAGGTCGCGAAGCTCACCCAGCCCGACACCATCGTCTGGTGCGACGGTTCGGAAGCCGAGAACGCGCGCCTCGTCGCCGAGATGACCGCCGACGGCACGCTCCTCCAGCTGAACGAAGAGGCGTACCCGAACTGCTTCTTGCACCGCTCGAACCCGACCGACGTCGCGCGCACCGAGCACCTGACGTTCATCTGCAGCGAGCGCGAAGAGGACGCCGGGCCGACGAACCACTGGATGAGCCCGGCCGCCGCCCGCGAGAAGATCCGACCGCTGTTCGCCGGCGCGATGAAGGGCCGCACGATGTACGTCGTGCCGTACGTGATGGGCCCGCTCGGCTCGCCCGCGGCGAAGGTCGGCGTCGAGATCACCGACAGCGCGTACGTCGTCGCGAACATGCGCATCATGACGCGCATGGGCGCCGCGGCGCTCGAGCAGCTCGGCGCGTCCGCCGACTTCTGCAAGGGCCTGCACTCGCTCGGCGACCTCTCGCCCGACCGCCGGTTCATCGCCCATTTCCCGAAGGACAAGCTCATCTGGAGCGTCGGCTCCGGGTACGGCGGCAACGCGCTGCTCGGCAAGAAGTGCTTCGCGCTCCGCATCGCGAGCACGATGGCGCGCGATCAGGGCTGGCTCGCCGAGCACATGCTCATCCTCGGCCTCGAGGATCCGCAGGGGAAGATCACGTACATGGCCGCCGCGTTCCCGAGCGCGTGCGGCAAGACGAACCTGGCCATGCTCGTGCCGCCGGCGTCGCAGCCCGGCTGGAAGGTGTGGACGGTGGGCGACGACATCGCGTGGCTGCGCGTCGGCGCCGACGGGCGCATGTGGGCCGTGAACCCCGAGGCGGGCTTCTTCGGCGTCGCCCCCGGCACGAGCTCGCGCACGAACCCGAACGCGCTCGCGACGCTCCAGAAGAACTCGATCTTCACGAACGTCGCGATGACGAAGGATCGCAAGCCGTGGTGGGAGGGCATCGACGGCGCCGTGCCGAGCGATCTCGTCGACTGGCAGGGCCGCCCGTGGACGCCCGGCGGCAAGACGCCCGCCGCGCACCCGAACAGCCGCTTCACGTCGCCCGCGAAGCAGTGCCCGAGCGCATCCCCCGAGTTCGACTCGCCCGAGGGGGTGCCGATCTCGGCGATCATCTTCGGCGGCCGCCGCGCCCGCGTCGCCCCGCTGGTCTACGAGGCGCGCGACTGGGAGCACGGCGTCTTCGTCGGCGCTTCGATGGCGAGCGAGACCACCGCCGCCGCGACCGGCCAGGTCGGCGTCGTGCGCCGCGACCCGATGGCGATGCGGCCCTTCTGTGGCTACAACATGGCCGACTATTTCGGCCACTGGCTCGACGTGGGCGCTGGCCGCGCGAGCTTCCCGAAGGTGTTCCACGTGAACTGGTTCCGCCGGAGCGCGGCGGGCAAGTTCATCTGGCCGGGCTTCGGCGAGAACCTGCGCGTGCTCCGCTGGATCCACGGGCGCGTGCACGCCAACGCCGCCGCGGTCGAGTCGCCGATCGGCCTCCTCCCGGCCGAGGGAGCGCTCGACACGAAGGGCCTCGACCTCTCGCCCGAGGCGCACGACGAGCTGTTCTCGATCGACGCCGACGCGTGGCGCGAGGACGCGAACGACTGCGAGGCCTTCCTGAAGACGTTCGGGAGCCACGTGCCCGAGGGGATCTGGCGCCAGCACGCGCTCCTGCGGTCGAAGCTCGCGTAGCGCGCGCGTCGACAAAGCCCGGCCCGCCGTGCGGGAAAAGTGCCGGAGCACGCGGGCGACGTGGACACGGCGGCATTCTTTTCCTAGCGTGCGCCGTCTTGCTCGCCCTTCGCACGATCCGCCCGCTCGTCGCGCTCGCGCTCTTCGGTGCGCTCGCCGCCTCGACGCTGACCTTCGGCGCTTGCGGCAACTCGACGTGCACGAGCGCGTGCGCCGCATGGCAGAAGGACTGCGGCCTCTACCCGGGCGCCGACTGCAACACGATCTGCGACCAGATGGAGAGCGCCGCGAGCGCGGCCAAGTGCTCCGGTGAGTTCGACGATCTCACCGACTGCGTCGTGATCGACAACTACGTGTGCGCCGACGGCGACACGGCGTGCCAGGCAGAGACGGCGGCGTTCAGCGTGTGCGTGCAGACGTACTGCATCCAGCGCACCGACGACCCCGGCTGCGCGGACATCTTCTTTCCCCCCAAGGCCACGCCATGACGAAGAAGCTCGCTGCGATCGCGTTCGTCGCGATGCTCGTCCCGCTGATGGTCGGCGTCCCGAGCTGCACGAGCACGGACTGCACCGGCTTCTGCCAAAAAGAGCAGGCCTGCGGCGGCATCGCCAACGCCGACTGCGACACGTTCTGCACCGACGTGTCCAACATGAACGACAACGCCGGCTGCGACGACCAGTTCGACGAGCTCGTCACGTGCTTCGAGGAGCTGACCGACGTCTGCGGCGACACGTCCCGCTGCATCGACCCCGGCGCCTTGTACGACGGCTGCTGGACCGCCTACTGCGCGACCGCGCCGACCGACCCGGGCTGCACCGCGCTGAACCAGCTCCGGCCGTAGCCGCGGTTCACAGCGTGCCGAGGTAGGCGACCAGCGCCGCGCGGTCGCCGGGCGACAGATCCGCGCTGCCGCCCATCTGGCTCTTCGCGCCGTCGAGCAGGTCGCCGAGCGTCGCGTAGCGCGAGGTCGATGACGCTGATGGACCGGCCGAGGCTCGACCACACGACGGCGCGCGCGTGCTGTCCGTCGACGGCGAGGCCCACCGGGCCCTCGGGCACGGCGACGCTGCCCGCGTACGTCGTCGCGCCGTCGGTCACGCGCATGACGGCGACCTCGGCGCTGCCCTCGCACGCGACCAGGAGGCGCTTCGTCTGGACGTCGTACCCGGCGCCCCCGGCGCGAGGCACCGCGAGCCCATGCCGTTCATGTGCTCGAAGCGCGCGCGCGTCGCGGCGGCGAGGTCGACGTGCGCGACGAACGGCGCCACCGTCGGCGCGCCGCTGTCGGCGCCGTAGCCGCTCGGGTGCTCCTCGGCGCCGGGCGACACCTCGACGCCCGGCACGAGCACGCGATCGCCGTCGTCGCGCGACACGGCGAACGCCTGATCGAAGAGGCGCCCGCGCATGACGACCGCGCGAGGCGTGCGGCGCTCCCCGGGCTCGGGGGCCATCATCTTCACGCCGACGTGCTCCGCGACCTCGCGCTCGAGCGACACGCGCGTGACCGCGCCGCTCGCGAGATCGACGCGCGACACGAGCGAGCCGACGGCGTGGGCGACGACGGCGGTGCGTGGCTCGCCGGCGAGGATCACCGCGGTGGGATCGCGGTCGAGGTCGATCGTGCGCGCCGCGCCGCCCGCGTCGTCTATCGGGAGCGACGTGAGCGCGTGTCCCCATCGA